>CAYPDO010000879.1:0-2038 GCA_964409495.1 uncultured Bordetella sp. | reverse complement strand
TCGGCACGCGGCGCGAGATCAAGAACCTCAACAGCTTCCGCTTCCTGCAGCAGGCCATCGACTACGAGGTGCAGTGGCAGATCGACCAGATCGAGGACGGCCTGGCCATCGAGCAGGCCACCGTGCTGTTCAACCCCGACCGTGGCGAGACGCGGGCCATGCGCAGCAAGGAAGACGCGCATGACTACCGCTACTTCCCCGACCCGGATCTGCCGCCGCTGGTGATCGCACCCGACTGGATCGCGCGCGTCAAGGGCGAGATGCCCGAGCTGCCGGCGGCCATGGCGCAGCGTTTCCAGTCTGCCGACGGCCTGCCGGCCTATGACGCGGCGATGATGACCCAGAGCCTGCCGTTCGCGCGCTACTACGAAGCGGCGCGCGATGGCTGCGGCCAGGCCAAACTGGTGGCCAACTGGCTGTTGGGCGAGGTGAGCAAGCGCCTGAACACCGAGGGCCGCGACATTGCCGACGCGCCGCTGCCCGCGGCCACGCTGGCGGCGCTGATCGGCCGCATTGCCGACGGCACGATCAGCAACAACGCTGCCAAGCAGGTGTTCGACGCGCTGTGGACCGGTGAAGCCACCGAGGTGGACGCGGTGATCGAGGCCAAGGGCCTGAAGCAGATGAACGACAGCGGCGCGCTGGAGAAGATCGTCGACGAGGTGCTGGCCGCCAACCCGAAGAACATCGAGGAATACCGCGCCGGCAAGGACAAGGCCTTCAATGCGCTGGTGGGCCAGGTGATGAAGGCCAGCAAGGGCAAGGCCAACCCGGCCCAGGTGAACGAGCTGCTGAAGGCCCGACTCGGCTGAACGGCACGGTGGCGGCGCGGCTCAGTCTCGCCGGGCCGCCCCAAGAGACTGAGCGCCCCCTCGGGGGGCAGGAGCGCAGCGACGTGGGGGCCGGCACACAGTCTCGCCGGGCCGCCCCAAGAGACTGAGCGCCAAGTCAGCGCTGCGCGCCGCGCGCGGGTTCCGACGAGGTGTTGACCACCGGCAGCGAGCCGGGCGACGCGCCTGCCCACAGCGCACGCAGCCGCGCCAGTTCGGCGTCATACAGCGCATTGATGCGCGCCAACTCGGCCGCCTGGGTCTTGCTGGCGGCGCGTTGCGCGTCCATCGCGGCATCGTTGGCGTCCAGCTGCTGCTTGAGCTTCAGCGGCAGCTGCCGGCCGGTGTAGAACTCCACCTCGTCCTGCAGCGGCTTGCGCTCGGCCACCAGGTCTTTCATGCGCTGCTCGGTGGCCTTGATCGCCACGCGCACGGTGTCGAGCGCCGCCTCGCGCGCCGCCTGGTGCCTGGCCTCGTTGGGAAAGCGCGCCACCAGGTTGCGGTCGCGCCGCACCGCGTCGGCCTGTGCCGCGCGCTGCAGCGCCACGCGGCGTTCGATGGCCTCGCGCTCGGCGCGTTCCTCGGGCGTCAGGCTGGGCGGGATGACCTGGCGCAAGGAGCCATCGCGGTTGCGCACCTGCTGCTCGCGCGCCAGGCAGGCCGGGATGGGCCGGTCGGAGGTGATGCGCCTGCCCTGGCCATCGACACAGGTGTAGATGCCCGGGCCCGCACCCTCAGGCGCGGCCAGGGCCGGCATTGCGCCGGCCACCAGCATCGCCAGCACCGCGAGTGCGGCGACAGCGATGCGAGGCGGGCGCAGCTCAGACACCGTAGCGGTCACGGTAAGCGGCCACCCGCGGCAGGTGGGCAGCCAGATCGGGCGCCTGTGTGGCCTGCAGGTACTGCAGCAGGTCGGCCAGCGTGGCAATGGCGCTGATCTGCAGGTTCAGGTGCTCGCGCACCCACTGCACGGCCGACCAGGCGGCGTCCTGGCCGTTCTCGGTGGCCTTTTCCTGGCGGTCGAGCGCGATCGCCACGCCCACCGGCTGCGCGCCGGTGGCGGTGATCATGGCGATCGATTCGCGCACCGAGGTGCCGGCCGAGATCACGTCGTCGATGATCAGCACGCGGCCCTTGACCGGCGCGCCCACCAGGGTGCCGCCTTCGCCATGGTCTTTGGCCTCCTTGCGGTTGTAGGCAAAGGGCAC
>CAYPDO010000878.1:0-2040 GCA_964409495.1 uncultured Bordetella sp. | reverse complement strand
GGTGCTTCTTGCCGTCGGGCATGAACTCGGTGACCGTGATGCCCAGCGCCAGCTTGCCGTACAGCCGTTCGTTGGCCGGAAGCAGCCCTTCGGCCAGGCTCAGCGCCGACAGCTCGCGCACGATCTGTTCGATACCGCTGCTGGATAGTGGGTACAACTGACCCTTGTACTCGTAGCGGCGGGTTTGCAGCACCTCGACCAGGCGCGAGCGCAGCAGCACCTCGCGGGTGCTGCCGCGCATCGCGAGGGCCTGCGCTGTGGTCAGGAAGTTCCAGCCGAGGTTGCACAGCAGGTGCAGCGACGGGAGATGGGCGGCGTACTGCTCCTTCGTGTTCGGTGCCGGGTGTGAGAGGGGGCTGTTCATACCGAACCCGTTGACGCGACACTTGCATGCCCGGGGCGGTGTCTTCCAGCGAAGAGCGCATTTGCGATTGAATCGCGCTCCACGACGAGCCGCTCCACCAGTTGCTCCGCCACGCTTACTGCGTTGAGAGCCGCGCCGATACTCGACTCGAGCTTTGACTGCAGCGGTAACGGTGCCAGCGGCACTGGAAACGCTTTCAACTGCGTAGAGTTGATACTCGCGAGGTTCGTGCTTCGCTTTGCGCATCCCAAGAAGTAGCTTCGGCCGTAGTCACTTGCCGCGAGTGCGGCGATGTAGCCTGGTAGAACTACCCCCTGGCGAGCCCGCACTGCAAAGACGTGGTTCTGGTGCAGGCAGGGATCAATTTCCCCTTTCCAGACTGTTCCCCGCCCGAGCTTGTCGGCGTCACCGCCCTCAGTCATCAGTACATCGCCTGCCCGAAGTGCGTAGCGCCCGACTAGGCGGGACGGTACCTCGATGCACTTGACTTCATTGAGATCGAGGCGCCCGTCTTGCACGTTTGCTACTCGAAGGTAGGGCACAGCGACCGCATCGTCTCCGGAAGCCTTGCCCTTTGCGAGGCCGGTCCGAACTTCAGCCAAATCGGATAGCGGTGCTTTCGCATAGCTCAACGCCGACCCAACGAGCGCCTCCCGTAGGAGCGCAAGTTCCATGGCCTTCACTTCCGAAAGCCTGGAAGCAACAGCCACAGCATCGTCCCAGCAACCGAGCACCTCTGCGGCGCGGCGCTGATCAGCCCAAGGCGGTACGTGCACCCTGATCGCGGCGAAGTCATCAAAGTAGAGCCGAAGCCTGTCGTCAGTCAAGCCGTGCGAGTAAGCCCAGAACCTATGCAGCATCGCTCTTGTCCGGAAGAGTCTTGCGAAGTAGCTCGGAAGAACGTGCTGCTTCGGCCTCAGGACCACGTAGGCCGGGCTGACAAGACCTTCCTTTTGGGCGAGGCCGAAGGCGCCTTGCCACATCCGCATCATGTTGTAGGCGATGTCACCTGGCTTGACCAGCAAGTGCTCCTCGGGCGTCAGCGCTGAGTCCTGTTTGCGATCCAGGTCTTCGCGATCGACAAGGCCGTCGTTCATGGTCACCGACAGCAGCGGCAGCCCGAGTCGGCCCCGTTCTCGCCGGCTCTCGAACAGATCTCCCATCCTGCACTGGCGCCATCCCTCAGGCAGCATCACCGCCCCCCTTCTTCGACGTGCGCCCGCGCTGCTGTTCGTTCGTCAACGGTGCTGCGGCCACATCGCCACTGCCCGCCACCAGCCGATCAAAGTCCGACTGGAACAGGCGGTCCTGCACGATGCGGTACTTCTCGAACTCACTCTCGGCGTGGGCACGCGCAATCTCAGCAGTGACCTTGCCCGCGTCCTTCAGCACCGCCCGGTCTGTCGCGGCGATGAAGCGGTTCAGGCGCGTCTCCCAGTCCTGCATCGTCATTGGAATCTGGCGCAAGGCCATGTCTTCGGCCAGATCCAGGTACGCGGACACCAGGCGCTGCAGCTGCGCCATCTCGCTCTCGGTGAGGTAGTTCTTGGCCACGATCACGTCGAACTTCTGGATCTTGCCCAGCGGCGCGTCCTTCCATGAGGTGAGCCCCATGTGGTCCTTGCTCGCGTCTGCTCGGCTGACGATGACCTCGGCCGCCGTCTGCCCGTGGATGG
>CAYPDO010000877.1:1070-2040 GCA_964409495.1 uncultured Bordetella sp. | reverse complement strand
TAGAACGCGCCGATCAGGCTCAGCATCACGGCCACCACGGCCAGGCCGATGTAGAAAGCCAAGTTGGTGGTGATCAGCGCCTGCAGGATGGCCAGCTTGGCATAAAAGCCCACCATCGGCGGCACACCGGCCAGCGAGAACATGAAGATCGTCATCACGCCGGCCAGCCAGGGGGCGCGCTGGTTCAGGCCGGCCAGATCGGAGATCTCTTCGGCCTCGAAGCCCTGGCGGCTGATGAACATGATCAGGCCGAAGGTGCCCAGCGTGGTGAGCACATAGGTCACCGCGTAGAACATCGCCGACGAGTAGGCGTTGCCAGCCGACAGCGTGTTGCCGCTGACCACGCCGGCAGTCATGCCCAGCAGCATGAAGCCCATCTGCGAGATGGTGGAGTAGGCCAGCATGCGCTTGAGGTTGGTCTGCGCGATGGCGGCGAGGTTGCCCACCACCAGCGAGCACACGGCCAGCACCACCAGCATCTGCTGCCAGTCCACCGCCAGGCCAAGCATGCCCTCGACCAGCAGGCGGATGGTGATGGCGAAGGCCGCCAGCTTGGGCGCGCCGCCGATCATCAGCGTGACGGCCGTGGGCGCGCCCTGGTAGACATCGGGCACCCACATGTGGAACGGCACCACGCCCAGCTTGAAAGCCAGGCCGGCCACCACGAACACCACGCCAAAGGTCAGCACAGTGGCGTTGATGCGGCCGGTGCCGATGGCGTTGAACACCTCGTTGATCTCCAGCGAGCGGGTGGCGCCGTACATCATCGACAGGCCGTAGAGCAGGAAGCCCGAGGCCAGCGCACCGAGCACGAAGTACTTCATCGCAGCTTCAGTGGACACGCCGTGGTCACGGCGCAGCGCCACAAGCGCATACAGCGACAGGCTCATCAGCTCCAGGCCGATGTAGACCACCAGGAAGTTGTTGGCCGAGACCATCACCGCGATGCCCAGCAGCGCGAACAGCGACA
>CAYPDO010000877.1:0-1060 GCA_964409495.1 uncultured Bordetella sp. | reverse complement strand
GAGCATGTCGCGCGCGGCGATGTAGGGCTGGGCGTAGGCGATCGACACCATCGTGGCCACCACCGCGAAGAAGGCCAGCAGGTGCCCCATCGGGTCGCTGACCATCATGCGCTGCATGCCGTAGACGGTGGCGCCATCGTTGTAGTAGGCCAGGTGCATGGCGGCCACGGCGGCCAGGCCCAACTGGGCCAGCCAGAAGGTGGGGCGGCGCCGCTCGTCGGTGACGAACAGGTCGAGCAGCGCCACCGCGCAGGCCACCAGCAGCAGCAGGGCCTCGGGGTAGACGACGAGCCAGTTCATTGCATTCATGTTCTTGGGTCCTGGTGCTGAAGCTGGGCCGAACTCATTGCAGCTTGGAAACGGCCACGTGCTTGAGCAGCTCGGTCACCGAGGTGTGCATCACGTCGGTGAAGGGCTTGGGAAACACGCCCATCCACAGCGTGGCGATGGCCAGCACTGCCATCAGCAGGAACTCGCGGGCGTTCAGGTCGCTGAGCTGGCGCACCTCGTCATTGGTGACCGGGCCGAAGTACACGCGCTTGTACATCCACAGCGTGTAGGCGGCGCCGGAGATCAGCGCGGTGGCCGCCAGTGCACCCAGCCAGAAGTTCACCTTCACGGTGCCCAGGATCACCATCCATTCGCCCACGAAGCCGCCGGTGGCCGGCAGGCCGCAGTTGGCCATCGCGAAGAACAGCGCGAAGGCCGCGAACTTGGGCATGGTGTTGACCACGCCGCCGTAGGTGGCGATGTCGCGGCTGTGCACGCGGTCATAGAGCACGCCGATGGCCAGGAACATGGCGCCCGACACGAAGCCGTGGCTGATCATCTGCACGATGGCGCCCGACACGCCCAGCTCGTTGAAGACGAAGAAGCCCAGCGTCACGAAGCCCATGTGCGCGATGGACGAGTAGGCCACCAGCTTTTTCATGTCCTGCTGCACCAGGGCCACCAGACCGATGTAGATCACCGCGATCAGGCTCAGCGCGATGATGAACCAGGCGTATTCGCGCGAGGCATCGGGGGCGATGGGCATCGAGAAGCGCAGGAAGCCATAGGC
>CAYPDO010000876.1:0-2041 GCA_964409495.1 uncultured Bordetella sp. | reverse complement strand
GCACAGTGGCTGGCCGCCGCCGAGGCGCCGGCGCTCATCCACGGCCACACCCATCGCCCGGCCAGTCACGCGCTGCCCGGCGGCCGCGTACGCCATGTGCTGGGCGACTGGGATTTCGATCACGGCAGCGCGCCGCGTGCACGCCTGCTGCGGCTCACGTCGGGCGGCCTGCAGACCATCGACCTGGCCGCATGAAAGCCCTGATCGACCGCTGGCGCGCCCACCGCGAACAGCGTGCCCTGCGCCGCCGCGCTGTGCCGGACGCGCTGTGGCACCTGACGCTGGCGCGCCTGCCCTTCCTGGCCTGCCGCCCCGCCGCTGACCTGGTGGAACTGCGCCGGCTCACCAGCCTGTTTCTTGATGCCAAGGAATTCACCGGCGTTGGCGGCTTGGCCGTCACCGACGACATGGCCGTGTGCATCGCCGCCCAGGCCTGTTTGCCGGTGCTGCGTTTCGGCCTGTCGCCCTATGGCGGTTTTGTCGGCATCGTGCTGCATGCCGATGAAGTGATCGCCCCGCGCAGCCATGTCGACGACGACGGCGTCGTCCACGAGTACGACGAAGTGCTGACTGGCGAGGCCATGCAGGGCGGCCCGGTGATGCTGAGCTGGCGCGACGTGGCCGAATCAGGAGAGTCGGCCGACTGGGGCTACAACGTGGTGATCCACGAGTTCGCGCATGTGCTCGACATGGGCGATGGCGAAGCCGACGGCGTGCCGCCGCTGGCCAGCATGGCCGACCGCGAGGCCTGGATCGCCGTGCTCGACCCGGCCTACGAGCAGTTCTGCCAGGCCGCGGATGCCGGCGCCGAAACCCTGCTCGACCCCTACGGCGCCACCGGCGTGGACGAGTTCTTCGCCGTGGCGAGCGAGAGCTTCTTCGTCACGCCCAAAGAGATGCGCGCCGAGCACCCCGGCTTGTACGGGCTGCTGGCGCGCTATTACCGGCAAGACCCCGCCGCCTTCGACGGGGCCTGAACCGGCCGCATCAGACCGGGGCGGCTTCCGACTTTGTCTTGTCGCCCTTGTCGGTCTTCTTCAGTGGCTGGATGTCGAGCACCACCTCGTTCTTGTCGTCGAAGTCGACCGTCAGGCGGCCCCCGTCGACCAGGCGACCAAACAGCAGTTCGTCGGCCAGCGCGCGGCGGATCAGGTCCTGGATCAGGCGCTGCATCGGGCGTGCACCCATCAGCGGATCAAAGCCCTTGGCGCCCAGGTGCTTGCGCAGCTTGTCGGTGAAGGTGACATCCACCTTCTTCTCGGCCAGCTGGCTCTCGAGCTGCAGCAGGAACTTGTCGACCACGCGCAGGATGATCTCTTCATCGAGCGCACGGAAGCTGACGATGGCATCCAGCCGGTTGCGGAACTCGGGCGTGAACAGGCGCTTGATGTCGCCCATCTCGTCGCCCATCTCGCGCTTGGTGGTGAAGCCGATGGTCGACTTGTTCATCGTCTCGGCACCCGCATTGGTGGTCATGATGATGATCACGTTGCGGAAGTCGGACTTGCGGCCGTTGTTGTCGGTCAGCGTGCCATGGTCCATCACCTGCAGCAGCACGTTGAAGACGTCCGGGTGCGCCTTCTCGATCTCGTCGAGCAGCAGCACCGCGTGCGGCTTCTTGCTGATCGCCTCGGTTAGCAGACCACCCTGGTCGAAACCGACATAGCCCGGGGGCGCGCCGATCAGCCGGCTGACCGCATGGCGCTCCATGTACTCCGACATGTCGAAACGGATCAGCTCGATGCCCAGGATGTAGGCGAGCTGGCGCGCCACCTCGGTCTTGCCGACGCCGGTGGGCCCGCTGAACAGGAAGGAGCCGATCGGCTTGTCGGGCCGGCCCAGTCCGGAGCGGGCCATCTTGATGGCGGAGGCCAGCGCCTCGATCGCCGGCTCCTGGCCGAACACCACGCTGTTGAGGTCGCGGTCCAGGCTCTTGAGCTTGCTGCGGTCATCGTTGGACACGCTGGTCGGCGGGATGCGCGCGATCTTGGCGACGATGTCCTCGACCTCGGCGCGCGTGATGGTCTTCTTCTGCTTGCTC
>CAYPDO010000875.1:0-2045 GCA_964409495.1 uncultured Bordetella sp. | reverse complement strand
TGCGGCCGGCGATCTCGCCCTTGTGCGGCTCGTAGCCGTCGAAGATGTTGCTGATGAGGCCGGTGCCGCGGGTGAGGTTGAGGAACTCGTTGCTGAAACCGATGAGTCCCCGCGCCGGGATGCGGTACTCCAGGCGCACGCGGCCGCGGCCGTCGACTTCCATGTTGGCGAGCTCGCCCTTGCGTTCGCCCAGGGCCTGCATGACGCCGCCCTGGTGCTGGTCTTCCACGTCCACGGTCAGCATCTCGATCGGTTCGTGGCGCACGCCGTCGATGTCCTTGAACACGACGCGCGGCTTGCTGACCGCCAGTTCGTAGCCCTCGCGGCGCATGTTCTCCAGCAGGATCGTGAGGTGCAGTTCGCCGCGGCCGCTGACCTCGAAGATGCCGTCCTCGCCGCTTTCCTTCACGCGCAGCGCCACGTTCGAGAGCAGCTCCTTCTGCAGGCGGTCCCAGATCTGGCGGCTGGTCACGAACTTGCCTTCGCGGCCGGCCAGCGGGCTGGTGTTGACGCAGAAGTTCATCGTCAGCGTCGGCTCGTCCACCTTCAGCATCGGCAGCGGCGCCGGACGCGCCGGGTCGGTCACCGTGACGCCGATGCCGATGTCCTCGATGCCGTTGATCAGCACGATGTTGCCCGGGCCGGCCTCGGTGACCTGCACGCGGTCCAGGCCCTGGAAGGTGAGCACCTGGTTGATGCGGCCGGTGACGCTCTTGCCGTCCGGGCCTTCCATCACCGCCACGTTCATGCCCGGCTTGATGGTGCCCTGGCTGATGCGGCCCACGCCGATGCGGCCGACGAAGGTGGAGTAGTCAAGCGCCGAGATCTGCAGCTGCAGCGCGGCCTCGGGGTCACCGGTCTGCGCTGGCACATGCTTCAGGATGGTGCTGAACAGCGCCGACATGTCGGGGCCCCACTGCTCGCCCGGCGCGCCTTCGACCAGCGAGGTCCAGCCATTGATGCCCGAGGCGTAGACCACCGGGAAGTCGAGCTGCTCGTCGTTGGCACCCAGCTTGTCGAACAGGTCGAACGCGGCATTGATCACCGCATCGGGCTTGGCGCCCGGCTTGTCGACCTTGTTCACCACCACGATGGGCTTCAGGCCCAGGGCCAGCGCCTTCTTGGTCACGAAGCGGGTCTGCGGCATCGGGCCTTCCTGGGCGTCGATCAGCAGCACCACGCCGTCGACCATCGACAGCGCGCGTTCCACCTCGCCGCCGAAGTCGGCGTGTCCGGGCGTGTCGACGATGTTGATGTGCGTGCCTTCCCAGCTGACGGCGCAGTTCTTGGCCAGGATGGTGATGCCGCGCTCACGCTCGATGGCATTGCTGTCCATCACGGTGTCGACCACCTTCTCGTGGTCGGCAAAGGTGCCGCTCTGGCGCAGCAGCTGGTCGACCATCGTGGTCTTGCCATGGTCGACGTGGGCGATGATGGCGATGTTGCGGATCTGTTGGCTCATGGGGTCGGTCTCGGAGGATTCAGAAAACTCTGGGTGCGGGTCAGGCGGCCAGCGGTGCCGGGGCGGCACATCGTCGGCGTTCGGCCTGGGCCGCCAGCGCCGCCACCTCGGGCGGGCTGAGCAGGCGGTCGGCGATCAGTTCGCCGGCGGTGATGTGGGCGCTGCCGAGCAGCGCGTCGTCGGGGCCCAGCACGCGCACCGCCGGCGCATCGGCCTGGGCCACGCGGCGGCGCATGCCGCACAGCAGGTGTGCGGCCTCGTCGGCGGGCAGGCGCAGCACTGGCCAGTCGGCCAGCAGCACGTCGGGCGGCAGCAGGCAGGCCAGGCGCTGGTCATCGTCCAGGGCCTGCAACTGCTCCAGCGTGAAGGCGGCGTCCAGGCGAAGCGGCCCGCTGGCCGTGCGGCGCAGGCCGGCCAGGTGGGCGCCGCAGCCCAGTGCCATGCCGATGTCCTCGGCCAGCGTGCGGATGTAGGTGCCCTTGCTGCAGCGCACGTCGATCACCAGCGTGTGAACAGCATCGTCCCAGGCCACGATGTCGATGGTGTGAATCGTCACGCGGCGCGGCGTGCGTTCCACCGCGAT
>CAYPDO010000874.1:0-2045 GCA_964409495.1 uncultured Bordetella sp. | reverse complement strand
TTGAAGACGATGCCCTGCACATCGATCTCGGCCCAGCGCACGCGCAGGCGCTCGAAGTGGCGGTACGCCGCTCGGGTGGTCATGGCTGTGTCTCCAGGTTCCAGGCCTTTTTCAAGGCTTCGGCGGCCAGTTGCTGGGCGGCACCGGCCTCCTTCAGCGCGCGGCCCATCTTGATGAAGTCGTGCACCACACCACGGTAGACCTCGAGTTCAACCGCCACGCCGGCCATGCGCAGCCTGTCGGCATAGGCGATGCCTTCGTCGACCAGCGGGTCGCATTCGGCCAGGATCACGCAGGCCGGCGCCACGCCGTCCAGATCGGGCGCCTCCAGCGGCGCGAAGCGCCAGTCGTGGCGGTGGTGGTAGGGGATGTAGTGGTCGAAGAACCAGGCGATGTTGGCCGCATCCAGCAGAAAGCCGTTGGCGAACAGCCGGTGCGAGGCGGTGTCGGCATGCGCCGTGGCGCCTGGCGTGATCAGCAGCTGCAGCGCCAGCGGCAGGCCGATGTCGCGCGCATGGATGGCGCTCACCGCGGCCAGCGTGCCGCCGGCCGAGTCGCCGCCCACGGCGATGCGCCCGCTGTCCAGCCCCAGGCGGCGCGCTTCGGCACTGGCCAGCCAGCGCAGCGCGGCCCAGGCATCGTCCACCGCGGTGGGAAAAGGGTGTTCGGGCGCCAGCCGGTAGTCCAGCGCCAGCACCGCGCCACCGCTGCGCGCGGCCAGCTGCCGGCACAGGTTGTCGTGCGTGTCGAGCCCGCCGATGCAAAAGCCGCCGCCGTGCAGGTACAGCAGCACCGGCAAGTGGCCGGCCTGGCCCGGTGACACCGGGCCGTACAGGCGTGCGGGCAGCGGCGTGCCGTCGGCCGCGGGCAGGTGCAGATCCTGCACCCAGGGCAGCACCGGGCGTGGCGGCTCCAGCACCTCGGCCGCCTTGGCATAGGCGGCGCGGGCTTCGGTGATGCCCATGGCGTGAAAGGGCGTGCGCTGGGCGCGCTGGATGCGCTCCAGCAGGCCGGCCATGGCCGGTGTCAGCAAGGATGTGCTCAAGATGGGTCAGGGGCCGCAGGCGTCGGCGTGGCAAGGCCGCACAGGATAGCCGGCCCGCGGCCTGACCCGCGCAGCGGCCATGCGGGCCTGCGACTTGCTAACGGCTGGGGCTTTGCTGCCGCCGAGCCCTCACCGATGAACCTGATGCCCTTTCGCGACGCCACTTCCGACCGACCGATGCTCGAAAGCGAGCGCCTGGGCCTGGCCGCGCACCTGCATGTGGCGATGCGCCGCAAGCTCGGCCGCGTGACCGATGTCGAGTGGCTGGTGCGCGATGCGGCCTATGCGCGGGAGATCCTGGCCCTGGCGCACGGCTGCGGCCATGCCGAGGTGCAGGAGTGCGCGCGCAAGCTCGAGCAGGCACTGGCGCCGCTGCTGCACCGGCCCGTTGCCGCGCTGCCGGCGGCGGTGCCGCCCTCGCCGCGCACACTGCTGGCCAGCCGCTACGTCGGCCGGCTGCGCTGAGCGCCGGCCACGCGTCGCGCGCTTGACGGCCGGCGGCGGCCGCGCTGGGCATACTGGGCGCCCCGCCCCGTCTGCCAGCTGGAGTTCGCCCATGGCCCGCATCCTGTACCTGACCCAGATCGAGATCGACCACGGCGCGGTGCGCCTGCTGCCCGAGGAATGCCAGCGCATCGGCATGAACAAGCCGCTGGTGGTCAGCGACGCCGGCGTGCGCGCGGCCGGCGTGCTCGATCGCGCCCTGGCCGCGCTGGGCGCGGTGCCGCATGCGGTGTTCGACCAGACGCCCAGCAATCCCACCGAGGCCGCGGTGCGCGCGGCGGTCGAGGTGTTCCAGGCCCAGGGCTGCGACAGCCTGATCGCCGTGGGCGGCGGCTCCAGCATCGATCTGGCCAAGGGTGTGGCCATCCTGGCCACCCACCCGGGGCCGCTGAAGACCTACGCCACCATCGAGGGCGGCAGCCCGAAGATCAGCGAGGCCGTGGCGCCGCTGATCGCCGTGCCCACCACCGCCGGCACCGGCAGCGAGGTGGCGCGC
>CAYPDO010000873.1:0-2053 GCA_964409495.1 uncultured Bordetella sp. | reverse complement strand
GGACTACAAGAACCCCTGGCTGAGCCCCTTCGAGGAAATGCAGCGCTGGAAGACGCACCCGTCGATCCGCCAGCACATCGAGGGCGGCAAGCGCATCGGCTACGGCGCGCGCGCCATCAACAACGGCGGCCTGCTGAGCATGCCCAAGCTGGTGTTCCCGGGCGGTGCGCTGATCGGCTGCGACGCCGGCATGCTGAATGCCGCGCGCATCAAGGGCAGCCATGCCGCCATCAAGACCGGCATGCTGGCGGCCGAGGCCGCCTATGCCGCCGTCACCGCCGGCCGCAGCCACGATGAGCTCAGCGCCTACCCGCAGGCCTTCGAGCAGAGCTGGCTGCATGCCGAGCTCAAGCGCGACAACAACTTCAAGCAGTGGTTCAAGAAGGGCCCGCTGATCGGCAAGATCGGTTTCGGCCTGGAGCAGGTGGTGTTCCCCAAGCTGGGCCTCACGCCCTGGTGGACGCTGCACCGCGACAGCCCCGACCATGTGGCGCTGAAGCCGGCCTCGGAGTGCCCGAAGATCGACTACCCGAAGCCCGACGGCAAGCTCACCTTCGACCGCCTCTCGTCGGTGTTCATCAGCAGCACCAACCACGAGGAGAACCAGCCGGCGCACCTGACGCTCAAGGACGCCTCGGTGCCGGTGGCCATCAACCTGGCCAAGTACGCCGGGCCGGAGAGCCGCTACTGCCCTGCCGGCGTGTACGAGTTCGTCCACAAGGACGGCGCCGACCAGCTGGTGATCAACGCGCAGAACTGCGTGCACTGCAAGACCTGCGACATCAAGGACCCCACGCAGAACATCGTGTGGGTCACGCCCGAGGGCGGCGGCGGACCGAACTACGCCGGCATGTAGGAACTGAGGCACCCGGCCCCGCGGGTACGCGGGTCCACCCGCCGGGCGGATTGCGGGCCTGCTTGGGAGCGGCCCGGCGCTGGCCCGCTGGCGCACCCGGCCCCACAACGCCGAACAAGGCGGCCAAGGCCCGCCTGTTCGGCGTTTTGCATTCCGGCGCGCTGCGCAGAATCGGCCGGGATCATGCAGGCCAAGCAGCTCCATGAGGTGCTCGCACGCGTGGTGGCATGGCACAACCGCCACCCGCTCGCGTTGCGCATCTCCCCCCAGCAGGTGCACAGCATCGGCGGCGTGGCCCTGCCCTTTGCCAGCGCGCAGGCCGATCCACCGGCACCGCCGGGCGAGGCGGACAACGGGCCTGCGCTCGGCGAACTGCTGACGCCGCCGGCACCGGACCCGCTGGCCGGGTTCACGCTGCCCGATCCACCCGGCGCGCCGCCGGCGCCCGCCGCAACAGCCGAGGCGCTGGACTGGCCGCCCGCCGCCGCGACACCAGCCGACGCGGCGGACACGGCCGACACCACGCCGCTGCCCCCGCTGCCCGATCTGCCACCGCCGGATGCGCCCGCCGAGCCGGCCGCCACCGACGTGGCCGCCCCCACGGCGGCCACAGCGCCTGCCGACACCACCGCCGCAGCGCCGGACGACGACCGCCCCGCCAGCGGCGACGATGCACCGCTTGAGCTGGCCATGGCGCTCGACGAGGTGGCGGCCCAGGCCGACGCCGAGGCCGCGGCGGCGCTGGCCGCCGACAACGCCCGCGAGGCCGGTGACACGCCAACGGCTTCCGACGACGACGCGGCGCCAGACCCCCAGCCCCCGCCGCCAGACACGCCCGACGCCCCGCCTGGCGCCGACCGCCTGGTCCCGGATGACGACAGCGCCACCCTGCCCCTGCCGCCGCTGGACGGCCTGCCCGGCGAGGCCCCGGCCGACGCCGGGCCCTCGGCACCAGGCGTGCCGGACGCCGCCGCGCTGGCCGATGCCGCCGAGGCAGGCGCCAGCCCCGGCGGCGCCGAGCTGCCGCTTGCCGCGCGTCTGCAGGCCGCGCGCGAGCGCGCCATGGCCGGCAGCGGCGCGGCCCTGGATGTCGACCTGGCGATGCAGGACGCCACCGCCCGGGGCAGCGCGCCACCCGCAGCGGGTTCGCATGGCGCGGCCGCCGCGGCCAGCAGCATGGCGCCCACGGCGGCGGCC
>CAYPDO010000872.1:980-2055 GCA_964409495.1 uncultured Bordetella sp. | reverse complement strand
GCTTGAGCATCTGCTCGGTGACGGTGAAGTCGGCGATCACGCCGTCCTTCATCGGCCGGATGGCCTCGATGTTGCCGGGCACCTTGCCGAGCATGGCCTTGGCTTCCTTGCCCACGGCCTGGATGGTCTTCTTGCCATTGGGGCCGCCCTCGTGGCGGATGGCCACCACGGACGGCTCATCCAGCACGATGCCCTTGCCGCGCACATAGATCAGCGTGTTGGCAGTGCCGAGGTCGATGGCCAGGTCGGTGGAGAAGTAGCGGCGCAGGGATCCGAACATGGGAAAGACGCAATCTGGGCAGGAGGGGCGATCAGCGGCAGGCAGCGGCGGGCACAGGCCCCAGGCGATGACTAGGCGGTGCGGCAGACCGCGGAACGCAACAATGGACGGTGTGGGCCGTGGGTTGCGATGCGCAACGCGGACACGGCAGGCAGGCTGGAAAGGGGTGCGGCACAACCCTGCGGGAACGCTGGCGGCAGTGCCTGAACGGCCGCTGCCGGCAATGGGCGCGTAGGGGTGTGGATAACCGAAGATAATACCGCATCACCCCGGTGTTTCCCCTTCGGAAACCCACCGTTGCACCCATTCCCCATGCCTCTGACCCCGCAGGACGTGAGCCGCATCGCGCATCTGGCTCGCCTAGAACTCAGCCCCGCCGAAGAGCCCGTGATGCTGGCCCAGCTGAACGGTTTTTTCGGCATCGTCGAGCAGATGCGCGCGGTCGACACCTCGGGCGTGGAGCCGTTGTACACGCCCTTGTCGGCGCTGCATGCCGTCGAGCTGCGCCTGCGCGACGACGCGGTGAGCGAAGCCCCTGACCGCGCCGCCAACCAGACCAGCGCGCCAGCGGTGGAAGACGGCCTGTTCCTGGTGCCGAAGGTCATCGAATGAACACTGCGCTGCACACGCTGGGCGTGGCCCAGCTCGGCCGCGCGCTGGCCGACAAGACCGTCTCCAGTGAGGAGCTCACGCGCCACCTGCTGGGCCGCATCGAGGCACACCACGTGCTCGGCGCCTTCCTGCATGTGGATGCCGAGGCCGCGCTGGCCGCTGCCCGCGCCGCCGACGCGCAGC
>CAYPDO010000872.1:0-970 GCA_964409495.1 uncultured Bordetella sp. | reverse complement strand
GGCGCGCTGACCGGCGTGCCGATCGCGCACAAGGACATTTTCGTCACCCGCGGCGCCCCCACCACCGCCGGCTCGAAGATGCTGGCCGGGTATGCCAGCCCCTTCGACGCCACCGTGGTGGCCCGGCTCGATGCCGCCGGCACGGTGCGCCTGGGCAAGCTGAACTGCGACGAGTTCGCGATGGGCTCGGCCAACGAGAACTCGGCCTACTTCGCCGCGCACAACCCCCGGGATGCCACGCGCGTGCCGGGTGGCTCGTCGGGCGGCTCGGCCGCCGCGGTGGCCGCACGCCTGCTGCCGGCGGCCACCGGCACCGACACCGGCGGCTCGATCCGGCAGCCGGCCAGCTTCACCGGCATTACCGGCATCAAGCCGACCTACGGTGTGTGCAGCCGCTACGGCATGATCGCCTTCGCGTCCAGCCTCGACCAGGCCGGCCCGATGGCACGCAGCGCCGAGGATTGCGCGCTGCTGCTGGGCGCGATGAGCGGTTTCGACGCGCTGGATGCCACCAGCGCCCAGCGCCCGCCGCAAGACTTTCATGCCCAGATGCTGACCCTGCGCGAAGGCGCCACGGCGGCCCGGCCGCTGGCCGGCCTGCGCATCGGCCTGCCCAAGGAGTTTTTCCCCGAGGGCCTGGCCGGCGACGTGGCCACCGCCGTGCGTGCGGCGCTGGCCGAACTGCAGAAGCTGGGCGCCACGCTGGTGGACGTGAGCCTGCCGCGCACCCAGCTGTCGATTCCGGTGTACTACATCATCGCACCGGCCGAGGCCAGCTCGAACCTGAGCCGCTTCGACGGTGTCAAGTTCGGCCACCGCGCCGCGCAGTACACCGACCTGCTCGACATGTACAAGAAGACGCGTGCCGAGGGCTTCGGCCCCGAGGTCAAGCGCCGCATCATGATCGGCACCTATGTGCTGAGCCACGGCTACTACGACGCCTACTACCTGCAGGCGCAGAAGCTGCGCC
>CAYPDO010000871.1:0-2066 GCA_964409495.1 uncultured Bordetella sp. | reverse complement strand
AGCACGGCCACGGCCAGCAAGGCCAGGCGCCAGCCCCAGGGCACGACGCCGTCGTCGAAGCTCGAGCCCTCGGGCGCCAGCCACCCGAACAGGCCGGCAGCCGCCAGCGCCAGGCCCAGCGCCAGCCACCACGGCACAGCGCGTGTCACCGGCCCGCTCATGCCTGATGCCTCCGCGCCAGCACCAGCCGCTCCAGCCCGGCCACCGCGCCGGTGAGCCCCAGGCCCAGCAGCGCGCTCATCACCAGCGCGCTCCAGATGCCCACGGTGTTGCCGTAATAGCTGCCGGTGAGCAGCTTGGCGCCCAGGCCGGCCTGCGCGCCGGTGGGCAGCTCGGCCACCATCGCGCCCACCACGCCGGCGGCAATGGCCACGCGCAGGCTGGGAAACAGATAGGGCAGCGCCGAAGGCAGGCGCAGCAGCCAGAAGGCCTGCAGCCGGCTGGCGGCATAGGTGTGCATCAGCTCGGTCTCGATGCGCTGCGGCGCGCGCAGGCCCTGCACCATGGCCACCGTGACCGGAAAGAAACACAGGTACATGGCGATCGCCGCCTTGGGCGCCAGGCCGGAAAAGCCCAGGCTGCCCAGGATCACCAGCACGATGGGCGCGATGGCCAGCACCGGCACGGTCTGGCTGGCCACGATCCAGGGCAGCAGCGCGCGGTCGAGCGTGCGGCTGTGCACGATGGCCGCGGCCAGCACCACGCCCAGCAGTGTGCCCAGCGCAAAGCCCACCAGCGTGGACTGCGCCGTGACGGCAGCGTGATAGAGCAGGTTGCGCGGTGAATCGAGCGGGAAGTCGAGCAGGCTCTCGCGCAGATCGGCCAGCACCTGGTGCGGCGCCGGCAGCACCGGGCGCTCCATGGCCCAGGTGGTGGCCACCAGCTCCTGCCAGCCATAGGCCGCACCCCGCGGTGCCAGCACCCGCTCGATGGCGCCCTGGGCGTTCAGGCCCACCGCGCCGCCGTACCACAGCAGCAGCACCGCCAGCAGCACCACCGCCACCGGCAGCGCCTGCTCGCGCAGCGTGGGGGCGTGGCGCCTACTCATCGGCGGCATGCCCGTGCGCGAGGCCCTCGCGCACCTCGTGCGCCAGCGCCATGAACTCGGGCGTGTCGCGCATGTCCAGCGTGCGCTCGGCCGGCAGCGGGGAATCGATGACCTTCAGGATGCGCCCGGGCCGCGGGCTCATGACCACGATCTTGGTCGACAGGTACACGGCCTCGGCGATCGAGTGGGTGACAAACACCACCGTGCGCCGCTCGCGCTGCCACAGCTGCTGCAGTTGCTCATTCAGCCGGTCGCGCGTGATCTCGTCGAGCGCGCCGAAGGGCTCGTCCATCATCAAGAGCTTGGGCTCGAAGCCCAGCGCGCGGGCGATGGACACGCGCTGCTGCA
Organism: uncultured Bordetella sp.; assembly: GCA_964409495.1. Taxonomy (GTDB): domain Bacteria; phylum Pseudomonadota; class Gammaproteobacteria; order Burkholderiales; family Burkholderiaceae_C; genus Pseudaquabacterium. The sequence goes on along the minus strand of CAYPDO010000871.1, from coordinate 670 downwards.
TGCCGCCCGAGAGCTGCCAGGGGTACTTGCCCTCGAAGCCGGCCAGGCCCACACGCGCCAGGTGATCGCGCGCCACGGCCTCGGCCGCCGCCTTGTGCTGGCCCTGGATCTGCAGCGGCAGCATCACATTGGCCAGCACCGTGCGCCACGGAAACAACGCCGGCGCCTGGAACACATAGCCGTAGGCGCGCGCCAGGCGGGCCTGCTGCGGTGTCATGCCATTGACCCGCACCTCGCCCGACGAGATGGGCTCCAGATCGGCAATCACGCGCAGCAGCGTGGTCTTGCCGCAGCCCGACGGGCCGATCAGCGACACGAACTCGCCCTGGGCGATGCTCAGATCCACCTCGGACAGCGCATGCACCGGCCGGTCGCCGCCCTGGGCCGCCGGGTAGATCACGCTGGCGCGTCGCGCCTCGACGGCTGGCTGCTCGGAAACTGTCATCGCTCCCCTGACACGGACTCTGGCCAAACCCTGACCAAACGGTCAGCTTATTGTCGGCACGAAAGCCAGTTCCGTGCCATCGGCACGGCGCATTTTGCGCCTGGGATCTACCCGATGTGGTGCGCCGGCGCGCACCGGCCTGGGTCAGGCGCCGTGGTGCATCGCGCCGCGCTTGTATGTTCAGACCAGGCCAGAACGGTAGAGTCTGAGCGCCGATGAGGCGAC
>CAYPDO010000870.1:0-2072 GCA_964409495.1 uncultured Bordetella sp. | reverse complement strand
CCGTCGCTGCAGTCGAGCCGGCCGTCCGGGCGCAGGTGCTGCACCTGGCCGGCCACGGTGAAGGCCCAGCCGCGGGTCTGGCTGGCGTCGCTGCTGAGCGTGAGGCACTGGTGGCGGGCCAGGTCGGCCGGCGTGGCCGGCGTGCCGGCGCGCTGCAGGTACGCCGGCGCGGCCACGCACAGGCGGCGGTTGTCGGCCAGGCGCATGCTCACCAGGCTGGAATCGGGCATGTCGCCCACGCGCACCGCCACGTCGAAACCCTCGTTGACGATGTCGACCACGCGGTCCGACAGGTTCAGCGACAGGCTCACCTCGGGATGCGCGGCCAGAAATGCCGGCACCAGCGTGGCCACATGCCGCCGGCCAAAGCCCGCCGGCGCGGTGATGCGCAGGTGGCCGCTGGCCTTCACGCCGCCGGCGGTGACGCTGGCCTCGGCATTGGCGATGTCCGACAGGATGCGCTGGCAATCCTCCAGGAAGGCGCTGCCCTCGTGGGTGAGCGTGATGCGCCGCGTGGTGCGCACCAGCAGCTTGACACCCAGGCGCTCCTCAAGCGCATCGATGCGCCGGCCGATCACGGCGGGCGCCACCTCGGCGGCCTGTGCGGCAGCGGTCAGGCTGCCCTTGGAGGCCACCGCCACGAACGATTCGATCTGCTTTAAACGGTCCACAGGCACAGATTACAGACAGTCAGGTCACGAATCAATGACGGCGACGTGACACTGATTAACATCAATCAAGTCATCAATCCAAAGACTTCCAGGCACTTAATGTCTGGCCAGGTTCGCAATAGAGTGGCGGTCACGCTGGACCCACTGCCCTCTTTTCTTGCCCAGGAGCCGCCCATGACCGCACGCACCACGATCCACCGCCTGCAAGTGGCCACGCCGCTGGCCCAGTTCATCGACAACGAGGTGCTGCCCGGCACCGGCGTGGACCGCGCGGCCTTCTGGGCCGGCTTCGACGCCATCGCCCATGAGCTGGCGCCCCAGAACGCCGCGCTGCTGGCCGAGCGCGACCGCCTGCAGACCGAGATGGACGCCTGGCACCGCGCCCACCCCGGCCCGATCAGCGACATGGCCGCCTACCGCGCGCACCTGGAACGCATCGGCTACCTGCAGCCGGTGCCGGCCGACTTCACGGTGAGCACCGCCAACGTGGATGCCGAGCTGGCCACCCAGGCCGGCCCGCAGCTGGTGGTGCCGATCCTGAACGCCCGCTACGCGCTGAACGCCGCCAACGCCCGCTGGGGCAGCCTGTACGACGCGCTGTACGGCACCGACGCGATCCCCGAGACCGGCGGTGCCGAGCGTGCCGGCGGCTACAACCCGGTGCGCGGCGCCAAGGTCATCGCCTTCGCCCGCCAGGTGCTGGATGACAGCGCCCCGCTGGCCGAAGGCAGCCACGCCCAGGCCACGCGCTACACGGTGCACGACGGCGCGCTGCAGGTCACGCTGAGCAGCGGCCATGTCACCGGCCTGAAGAACCCGGCGCAGTTCGTCGGCTTCCAGGGCGACGCGGCCTCGCCCCTGTCGGTGCTGCTGCAGCACAACGGCCTGCATCTGGACCTGCGCATCGACCGCGGCACGCCCATCGGCCAGAGCGACGCCGCCGGCGTCAGCGACCTGGTGCTCGAATCGGCGCTGTCCACCATCCTCGACCTGGAAGACTCGGTGGCCGCGGTGGACGCCGAAGACAAGCTGCTGGGCTACCGCAACTGGCTGGGCATCCTGCGCGGCACGCTGACCGAAGAGGTCAGCAAGGGCGGCAAGACCTTCACCCGCGGCCTCAACGCCGACCGCATGTACCACGGCCCCCAGGGCGAGAGCGTGCGCCTGCACGGCCGCAGCCTGATGTTCGTGCGCAATGTGGGCCACCTGATGACCAACCCGGCCATCCTGCTGGACGGCGGCGCCGAGATTCCCGAGGGCATCATGGACGCGGTGATCACCACCGCCATCGCGCTGCACGACCTGAAGGGCTTGGGGCAAGCGGGCATCCGCAACAGCCGCACGGGCAGTGTCTACATCGTCAAGCCCAAGATGCACGGCCCGGCCGAGGTGGCCTTCGCC
>CAYPDO010000869.1:0-2073 GCA_964409495.1 uncultured Bordetella sp. | reverse complement strand
TCTGGTAGCCATCGAGCCGCGGCATCAGGATGTCGCAGAAGATCAGGTCGGGCGTGTTGTCGCTGACCTTGGCCAATGCATCGTAGCCGTCCTCGGCCAGCACCACCTCGTGGCCGCCCTGCTTGAGGAATATCTCGGCCGAACGCCGGATGGTGTTGCTGTCGTCGATGACCAGCACGCGCGTGCCCACAACGGACGGCGCCGCGGCAGGGGTGGGCAGAACATCGTCCACGTCAGGCGGTCCTCGGGTGGGTCGGGGCGGCGGGCTCGGGCTGCAGGCTCGGGGTGGAGGGCTCGTGGCGTGCGGTCAGACCGGCACCATCTCGAAGTCTTCCTTGCGGGCACCGCACTCGGGGCAGGTCCAGTTCATGGGCACGTCTTCCCAGCGGGTTCCGGGGGCGATGCCATGTTCGGCGTCGCCGGTGGCCTCGTCGTAGATCCAGCCGCAGATGAGGCACATCCAGGTGCGCGATTCGGTCACGTTGTCGGGCAGGTCACTACAATGAAGCAGGCATTGTAGCCACGGGTTCCCGCCCTCCCGCTTCGGCGGATGCCCGCCCTGGCCGTCTTTTCCATTCTCCCTGCCTGCCCGGTCGGCGCGACGGCGTCTGCCGTGCCGCCCGGCAGCCCCACCGGACCCGCCATCGATGACCTCCCGCCCTCCTTCCGGCCCTGCGCCCGGCGCCTCCGGCGCCGACCCCGCAGCCGAATCCGGCGCCGACGCGCTGCAGGAGGCGCCCGCGCCAGCCTGCGTGCTGAGCTTCAATGCGGCCGATCCCAGCGGCGCGGGCGGCAGTGCCGGTGACGTGGCCACGCTGGCGGCGATGGGCGCGCATGCGCTGCCGATCACCTGCGGCGTGCTGATGCGCGACTCGGCCGAGATCTTCGACCACCACGCCATCGATGCCGATGTCATCACCGAGCAGGCGCGCACCATCCTTGAAGACATCACCGTCTCGGGTTGGAAGGTGGGCTTCCTCGGCAGCGCCGAGGGTGTCAGCGCCGTGGCCGAGATCCTGTCCGACTACCCCGACGTGCCGCTGGTCTCGTATCTGCCCAACCTGGGCTGGCTGGACGAAGACCAGGCCCAGCCCTACCACGAGGCCTTCCGCGAACTGATCCTGCCGGCCACCGAGCTGCTGGTGGGCAGCCACAAGACGCTGACCGACTTCCTGCTGCCCGACTGGGACAGCGAGCGCCCGCCCTCGGCGCGCGAGCTGGCCGTGGCCGCCGGCGAGCGTGGCACGCGCTATGTGCTGGTGACCGGCATCATGCTGCCCACCAAGGGCACCGAACAGTACATCGACAACGTGCTGGCCTCGCCGCAGGGCGCGATCACCGGCGAGAAGTTCGAGATGTTCGACACCGCCTTCGTCGGCGCCGGCGACACGCTGAGCGCCGCACTGGCCGCGCTGCTGGCCTCGGGCAGCGAACTGCAGGCCGCCGTGGGCGAGGCCCTGGCCTTCATGGACCAGACGCTGGACTCGGGCTTCCGCCCCGGCATGGGTGGCGTGGTGCCCGACCGCTTCTTCTGGGCCCTGCCACCCGCCGAAGAGGGCGAGGAAGGCGACGAGGGCGGCGCTGCCGGCGGACCGCCCCCCGCGCCAGCCGCCAGCGCCGCGGAACCCGCCGAACCCAAGGCCTCCAAGCCGCCGCCGCGGCGCATGCACTGAGCGCGCTTTCGAGCCCGCATCCCGATGAGCACCAGCAACCAAGCCCTGTTCGAACGCGCCCAGCGCGTCATTCCCGGCGGCGTGAACTCGCCCGTGCGCGCCTTTCGCGCCGTGGGCGGCACGCCCCGCTTCATCGCCCGCGCCCAGGGCCCCTACATGTGGGACGCCGAGGGCACGCGTTTCATCGACTACATCGGCTCCTGGGGCCCGATGATCCTGGGCCACGGCCACCCGGCGGTGCTGGAGGCCGTGCAGAAGGCCGCGCTGGAGGGCTTCAGCTACGGCGCGCCCACCGAGCGCGAGATCGAGCTGGCCGAGGCCATCATCGCGCGGGTGCCCAGCATCGAGCAGGTGCGGCTGGTGAGCAGCGGCACCGAGGCCGGCATGAGCGCATTGCGCC
>CAYPDO010000868.1:0-2073 GCA_964409495.1 uncultured Bordetella sp. | reverse complement strand
ACCCGCAACCCCAGCGAGATGGGCCGGCTGCTCAAGGGGCTGCTCAAGCTCTGAGCGGCCCGCGCCGTCTAGCGGCGCGTGGGCGCCTCGTAGGCCAGCGCCAGGTGCCGCGCCAGCGCCTCGGCAAAACCGTCGGCCCAGGCCTGGCCGGCGGGCAGGCCCATGCGCTGCCAGATCTCGAGGTACAGCGCCCAGCAGCGCGCCGCATCGGCCGTGGACGCCGAGCCGATGGCCCGCTCGAAGGCCTGCGGCGCCAGCGTGCGGGCCATGCGCTCGGCGGCGGTGTCCACCGCATCGAGCAGGCGCTCCTGGTGCTGCAGCAGATCGCTGCAGGCCTGGGCCACGGCTGCGCCGGGGTCGGCATGGGTCAGCAGCGCGTACATGGCCTGGGCCGATTCACCGGCCAGGCGCAGCGGGTTGGGCTCACCTTCCAGCACCGCCGCCGGCTGCGCGCCGATGCGGTTGCGCACTCGGGCCTGCTGGGCCAGCAGGTGGTGCAGGCCGCCCACCGCCGCCTGGGCCAGCGCGGCCACCCGCAGCGTGAGCGCCAGCGCATCCTGGCCGGCCAGCACCGAGGCCGGCAGGCCCAGGCCCTCGGCCAGCGCGTCGCGCACGGCCTGCGCACCGGCGGCCGACAATTCCTGGCCGCGCTGCGGTGCGGCTGGCGCCACAGCCGGCAGTCTGGCCGCCGGTGCCATGGGCGGCGCGGGCCTGGCCGCCACAGGCTCAGTCGCCGGTGCGCGAGGCTTGCGCGAGGCGCGCGGTGCATGTGCCAGCCGGGTCAGGCCGATGTCATCGGCCGTGCCGCCGGGCGGCGCGGTGCCGGGCGCGGGTGACGCCGCGCGCGCGGGCGGCGGCCCGGCGTTCACCGTGGCATCCACTAGGGCCAGGCGCACCTGGTAGGGGCCGAGCGTGATGCGGTCGCCGTGCTGCAGCAGACGGTCGCTGCGCAGGCGCTCACCATCGTCGTTGACATAGGTACCGTTGGTGGACAGATCGCGCAGCAGCACCCCGCGCGCCGTGGCCAGCAACTCGCAATGTCGCGCCGACAGCGACAACGTGGAATCGGGGATCGGCCAGTTCGCCGCCGGATCGCGGCCGATCACGAAGCGCGACGTGCCAGCCGGCCAGTTCACCTCGGCCAGCACGCCTGGGGCCAGTTCGGCCCCGCGCAGGATCTTGAGCGACACCATGGCGGCAACTTCGGGTCAGGGGCGCCGCAACGGGCACCGTGGGTGATGGTGTCAGGCGAAGCGGCCAACACGCCTGGGTGGCGGCCGTCATGCCCGGTGTGCAGTCCAGTATCGGCGCCCTGCCCGGCGGCCACAAGAGGCCAGACACCCACGGTTGCAGCCCCGAACCGGGGGATGCAGCAGCGCGTTGCTGCCTCGCCGCGGCGCGCTATGAAAAAGGGCCACGCATCAGCGTGGCCCCGGATTCGGATGTGCAGCGCGGGCCGCCTGGCCCGCTGCCACAGCGCGGATCAGCCGCGCTCGCTGATCGGCTTGACGTCGCGCGGCGTGGCGCCCACGAACAGCTGCCGCGGACGGCCGATCTTGTACTCGGGGTCGGCGATCATCTCGTTGAGCTGCGCGATCCAGCCCACCGTGCGGGCCAGCGCGAAGATCGCGGTGAACAGGCTCACCGGGATGCCGATGGCGCGCTGCACGATGCCGGAGTAGAAGTCGACGTTCGGGTAGAGCTTGCGGGCGACGAAGTATTCGTCTTCCAGCGCGATCTTCTCCAGCGACATGGCCAGCTTGAACAGCGGGTCGTCGTGCAGGCCCAGCGCGTTGAGCACCTCGTGGCAGGTCTCGCGCATCAGCTTGGCACGCGGGTCGTAGTTCTTGTAGACGCGGTGGCCGAAGCCCATCAGCTTGACGCCGCTGTTCTTGTCCTTCACCTGCTTGATGAACTCGCCGATCTTCTCGACGCCGCCCATCTGCTGGATCTCGCCCAGCATGTTCAGGCAGGCCTCATTGGCGCCGCCGTGCGACGGGCCCCACAGGCAGGCCACGCCGGCCGCGATGGCGGCGAACGGGTTGGCGCCCGACGAGCCGCACAGGCGCACCG
>CAYPDO010000867.1:0-2077 GCA_964409495.1 uncultured Bordetella sp. | reverse complement strand
GCATTGGCGGCCTGCGCCCCCCCCCCCCCCCCCGCCCGAACCGGAGCCCGTCGATGAACCAGCCCCTGATCCAGCAGCATTGCCAGCCCGTCAGCGGCGCGCCGCTGGACGATGCCCACATCGCGCCGCTGCTGGCCCAGGTGGCGGGCTGGCAGCGCGTGCACACCGCCAGCGGGCAGGCGGCCATCGAGAAGCGGTTCACCTTCGCCGACTTCCACCGCAGCATCGGCTTCGTCAATGCGGTGGCCTTCATCTGCAACCGCGAAGACCACCACCCCGATCTGACGGTGAGCTACGGCGCCTGCACGGTGCGCTTCAACACCCACTCGGTGGGCGGCTTGTCGATCAACGATTTCATCTGCGCGGCGATGGTTGACGCCCTGCAAGCGGCATGACGGCTGCGCCGGCGCGCGGCAACGGCCTGGTGGTGGCCGCGCATGGCCGCCACTGCATCGTCGAGGCCGACGACGGCATGCGCACGTTGTGCCATCCGCGCGGCAAGAAGAGCGATCTGGTGGTGGGCGACCGGGTGCAATGGGCCGCAGCCGGCGACGAGGGCGTGATCGAGCGCCTGATCGAGCGCCGCAACCTGCTCTACCGCCAGGACGAGTGGAAGACCAAGTCCTTTGCCGCCAACCTGGACCAGTTGCTGGTGCTGGTGGCCGTGCAGCCGATGTGGTCGGAAAGCCAGCTGGCGCGCGCGCTGATCGCCGCGGCGCAGGTGCACATCCCCACCACCATCGTGCTCAACAAGACCGACCTGGACGGCGCACAAGCCGCGCGCGAGCGCCTGGCGCCCTACCGCGCCATGGGTGTGCAGGTGCTGGAATGCGCCATCAAGGCCCGCCCCGACGAGGCCCGCGCGCTGCTGGCGCCGCTGCTGGCAGCCAAGGCCACGCTGGTGCTGGGCCCCAGCGGCATGGGCAAGAGCACGCTGATCAATGCCATGGTGCCCGAGGCCGCGGCCCAGGTGGGTGAAATCTCGGTGGCGCTGAACGCCGGTCGCCATACCACCACCAGCACCACCTGGTACTGGCTGGACGGCGCGCGGCACAGCGCGCTGCTCGATTCACCGGGCTTCCAGCAGTTCGGCCTGCACCAGGTGGGCCCGGCCGAACTGCCCACGCTGATGCCCGACATCGCCGCCCATGCGGCCGACTGCCGTTTCTACAACTGCACGCACCTGCACGAGCCCGGCTGCGGCGTGCGCGCCGCGGTGGACAGCGGCGCGATCAGCCCGTCGCGCTACCGCATCTACGGCGAGCTGCACGCCGAGCTGTCGTCCAGCCGCTATTGATCGGCGGATCGGCGGATCGGCGCCGGGTGTGACCCCGATCAACCCACCAGGTTGGCGAGCTTCAGCAGCGCCAGCAGCAGCATCCACAGCACCACCGAGCGCCACACCAGGCCCACCACGCTGCGCAGATGGCCCAGCTGCGGTGGATCGCCCGGCGTGCTGCCCTCGGCGCCGGCATCGTCCACCGCGCCAGCGTCAAAGGTGCGCGAGCGCTCGGGGCTCACGCCCGGCGCGGCATGGCCGCCCAGCTGCACGCCCACGGCGCCGGCCGCGGCCGCCAGGATCACGCCCTCGTTCGGATGCCGCCACAGCGCGGCATCGCGGCGCCAGGCATTGATCGCATCCTCGAAGTTGCCGACCACGGCAAAGCCGAAGGCGGTCATGCGCGCCGGAAGGTGGTCGATCAGCGCAAACATCTGCTGCGACACCTGCATCAGCCGGGCATTGGCCGGCACGCCCAGGGTCTTGCTGGGATAGCTCCAGTAGCGGCTGGCGAACTCGGCCATGCGGTAGACCACCGCGCCCAGCGGCCCCAGGCCCAGCGTGGACAGCAGCACGAACCAGAAGAACACGCCGAACACATGGCGGTGCGCGGCCAGCAGCGCGTGCTCGAGCACATGGCGCAGCAGCTCGGTGCGCGGCAGTTCGCTGGCATCCAGGTGGCGCCACTCGGCCAGCAGGCGGCGGGCGTCGATCTCGTCGCCACGCTCGAGCGCATCGCGGATGTCGGTGTAGTAGTGGCTGAACTGGCGAAAGCCCAGCGTGAGGTAGAGCACCGCC
>CAYPDO010000866.1:0-2082 GCA_964409495.1 uncultured Bordetella sp. | reverse complement strand
GCACGGTGCCGGTGAGCTGCTCGATCGAGCTGGCGGTCTGCTGCAGGTTGCTGGCGGCCTGTTCGGTGCGCTGGCTCAGGTCCTGGTTGCCGCTGGCCACCTCGGCGCTGGCCACCTGGATCGATTCGGCCGCCTGCTGCACCTGGCCGACCACGCGCTGCAGCGAGTCACGCATGTGGGCCAGCGAGGTCAGCACCTCGCCGATCTCGTCGTGGCGGTCGGTGGCGATGGCCACCGTGAGGTCGCCCTCGCCGATGCGGCGTGCGGTGGCGGCCAGCTGGGTCATCGGCGCGCTGATCGAGCGCACGGTCAGCGCCGCGCCCACGGCCATGCCCACCACCACCAGCAGCATCACGGTCACGACCGCCCACACGGTCTGCATGCGCTCACGGCCCACCGCGGCCAGCAGGGCCTCGCCGCGTGCATGCTGCAGCTTCACGAACTCGGCCTGGGCGGCGGTGTAGGCGTCCACCTTGGGCTTCATGTCGCGCTCGAGCGCGGCGGCGGCTGCGTCGTCCTGGCCATCGGCCTTGAGCTTCTGCACGCCATTGCGCGCCGCGATGTAGGCCTTGCGCGCGTCGGCCACCTTGGCCAGCACCGCCTTCTCCTCGGGCGATTCGGCCATCGAGTCGATGCGCTTTTGCAGCTCGCTGATCTGGGCTGTGGTGGCCTCGATCTGCGGCTTCAGCGCGGCGGCCACTTTGGGGTCGCTGCCCAGCACGCCGGCAATGGTGCGCGCCACGTTCGAGGCTGTCAGGCCCTGCCAGGTGGTGGCGTCTTCCAGCTTGGTGAGCTGGGCCGCCTGCTGGCTGGACGAGTCGGACACGCTGCCCTGGATGCGCACCGCCATGATGGCGGCCAGCACCAGCACGATGGCCAGTTGCACGAGGGTGGGCAGCCACAGCCGCGTGGATAGTTTCATCTGCATCAAAAGACTCCCTGGCGCGATGAAGGTGTGTCGGTCAAGAGAAGGTCGGGTCGGTTGGCAAGCGGTGGGCGCGCTGGAAATCCTCGGGCGGGTCGGGTCAGGCGCCCACCTGCTCCAGCAGGCCCATGTCGGCGCTGCCCATCAGCGCCTCGATGTCCATCAGGATCAGCATGCGCTCGCTGACGCTGGCGATGCCGGTGATGAAGGCGGCATCCACCGAGGTGCCCATGGCCGGGGCCGGGCGGATGGTGTCGCCGGCCAGCTCCAGCACGTCGGACACCGAATCGACCACCGCACCCACCACGCGGCCGCGCAGGTTGAGCACGATGACCACGGTGAAGGCCGTGTAGTCGGCGCTGTCGCAGCCCAGCTTCAGGCGCAGGTCGACGATGGGCACGATCACGCCGCGCAGGTTGACCACGCCCTTCAGGAACGAGGGCGCGTTGGCAATGCGCGTGGGCGGCTCGTACGAGCGGATCTCCTGCACACGCAGGATGTCGATGCCGTATTCCTCGGCGCCGAGGCGGAAGGTGAGGTACTCGCCGTTGTGCGCCTGCAGCGTGGCAGCGCGCTGGCCGGCGGCCTCGATGGCGCGCTGGGCTTCGTGGCGGGCCACGGCGGCGGCGTCGGTGATCATGTCCATGGCGGTGCGGTCTCCAATCGGGGGGGCGGGGCAGGTGTGGGGTGGCCCTGCGCAACGCAGGCCTGTCGGGGTTATCGGCCGGCGCGTGGCGTGGTTGAGGCGGCGCCGGCTGCGCGCCGGGCCGGGCAGGGGCGGCGCCGCGGCGGGCGTGAATCAATGCACGGATGGCGGCACGGCTCAGTGCACGTGCTCGGCGCGGTCCAGCCGGAAGCGGCCGACGATGCTGGTCAGCGCCTTGGCCTGCTCCGACAGGCTCTCGGCCGCGGCGGCGGTCTGCTCCACCAGCGAGGCGTTCTGCTGGGTCATGCGGTCCAGCCCGGTGACCGCGCCGCTGACCTCGCCGATGCCCTGGCTCTGCGCATCGGCCGAGGTGGTCACGTCGGCGATGATGCCGCTCACGCGCTGCACCGAATCGACGATCTCGTCCATCGTGCGGCCGGCCTCGCGCACCTGTTCGGCACCGGCCGACACGCGCTCGACCGAGGCGCCGATCAGGCTCTTGATCTCGCGC
>CAYPDO010000865.1:0-2082 GCA_964409495.1 uncultured Bordetella sp. | reverse complement strand
GTCTACGAGTACGGCAGCAACTACCTGTGCGAGCACGCGGTCGGCGCGCACGTGACCTGCGACTTCAAGACCGGCAAGATCATCCTCACCCAGCCGGTCAGCCACGACGAGGTGGGCAAGCTGCTGCGCACCGGCAAGACCGGCCTGCTCGACGGCTTCGTCTCCAACCGCACCAAGCGCAAGTTCAAGGCCATGCTGGTGTGGGACGAGAAGGAGGGCAAGGTGGGCTTCGAGTTCGAGCCGCGCGGCGACAAGGGCGCCAAGGGCGCGCCGGCCAAGAAGGCGGGTACCGCGCGCAAGGTGGCCGCCAGGAAGACGGCCTGAGCCATGACCTGGCCCTGCCTGCGCGCCAGCGGTGCGCAGGCCTGCGTGCTCGACATCAGCGTCTCGCCCAACGGCAAGCGCACGGCCGCCGAGGGCTGGCACGATGGCGCCCTGCGCGTGCGCCTGGCCGCGCCGCCGGTGGATGGCAAGGCCAATGCCGCGCTGCTGGCCTGGCTGGCCGCATCCATCGGCTGCCCCAAGCGCGATGTGAGACTGCTGCGTGGCGACACCGCGCGGCGCAAGCAGCTGCAGATCGCCCGGCCCGAGGCCGAGGTGGCGGCGTGGCTGGCGACGCTGGACCTGCCCAGCCCCGGATGACGGGCTGGCTGCGCTGTGGTGATCCACAGCATCGCGGCGCATCGGTCAGGGCATCATCGGCACCCCCATGACGCTCGCCATCACCTACAAGCTGCTGTCCATCGTGCTGGCCGTGGCGCTGGGCTGGCTGGCCGGGCGCATGCGCTGGCTGGGCGAGCCGGCCGTGCGCGCGGGCGATGCCGACCCCGCGCGCATGCTGGGCAATGCGGCCTTCTACATCTTCGTGCCGGCGCTGCTGATGCGCACCACGGCGCGGCTGGATCTGGCGGCGCTGCCGCGCACCACGCTGCTGGCCTTCTTCGTGCCGGCCATCGCGATGACGCTGGGTGCCTATGCGCTGGCGCGCTGGCAGGCCGCGCGCCTGCCGGCAGCGGGCGCGGGCAGCGACCTGGACGCGGCCGAGCGCCGTGCCGCGATGCCGGCCACGCGCGCCTTCGCGGTGGTGTTCGGCAACTCGGTGCAGGTGGGCATTCCGGTGGCCACGGCCATGTTCGGCGAGGCCGGGCTGGGCATCCATGTCACGCTGGTGAGCCTGCACGCCCTGGTGCTGCTGACCCTGTTGACCGTGCTGGTGGAGCTGGACCTGGCCCGCGCCCGCTCGGCGCACGAGGCCTCGGCCAGCCTGCTACGCACCGTGCGCACCACGGTGCGCAATGCCGTCATCCACCCGGTGACGCTGCCGGTGCTGCTGGGCCTGGCCTGGAACCTCAGCGGCTGGCCGCTGCCGGTGCTGGCCGACGAGGTGCTGCAGCTGCTGGGCACCGCGGTGGCGCCGCTGTGCCTGGTGCTGATCGGCCTGTCGCTGGCCTACACGCGGCTGCATGGGGCCCTTGGCACGGCGCTGTGGATCACGCTGGCCAAGCTGCTGCTGATGCCGGCCCTGGTGCTGGCTGTGGCGCACTGGGGCTTCGGCCTGAATGGCCTGCCGCTGGCGGTGGTGACGATGATGGCGGCGCTGCCCACCGGCAGCAATGCGCTGATCTTCGCGCAGCGCTACCGCTCGCAGGAGGCCGAGGCCACGGCGGCCAGTGTGCTGTCCACGCTGGGCTTTGCGCTGGCCGTGCCGTTTTGGGTGGCGGTGCTGGCGCACTTGTGAGCGGCCTGCGCCCGCGCCCGGTGGCACCCGGGCGAGTTTGGGACAATCAGCGCATGAGCCCGAACGATCTTCCCGCCTACATGGCCCATATGGGCTCGGCCGCCCGCGCGGCAGCCACCGCCATGGCCGCCGCGTCCACCGCGGCCAAGAACGCCGCTTTGCGCGCGCTGGCCGCCAGCCTGCGCGAGGCCGGCCAGGCCTTGCAGGCCGAAAACGCCAAGGACCTGGATGCCGCGCGTTCCGCGGGTCTTGCCGAGCCCATGGTCGACCGCCTGAAGCTCACGCCCGCCGTGATCGCCACCGTGGCCGAGGGCTGCGAGCAGATTGCCGCCATGCCCGACCCG
>CAYPDO010000864.1:0-2083 GCA_964409495.1 uncultured Bordetella sp. | reverse complement strand
TGGCGATGAGCTACTACGCCGACCTCGACGTCAGCACCATCGACGAGCTGCCGCCCGGCCGCACGCCGGTGCTGACGAAAGTGTTCGCCGACGACAAGCGCGACATGGTGGTGGCCAACATCGCCGCCGAGGTGGCCAAGGGCCGCCAGGTCTACTGGGTGTGCCCGCTGATCGAGGAGAGCGAGAAGCTCGACCTGGAAAACGCCACCGCCACCCACCAGCGCCTGACCGAGGCCCTGCCGGGCCAGGCCGTGGGCCTGCTGCACGGGCGCATGCCGGCGGCCGAGAAGGCCGCCGTGATGGCCGAGTTCTCGCAAGGCCGCATGGCGGTGCTGGTGGCCACCACGGTGATCGAGGTGGGCGTGGACGTGCCCAATGCCAGCCTGATGGTGATCGAGCATGCCGAGCGCTTCGGCCTCAGCCAGCTGCACCAGCTGCGCGGGCGCGTGGGCCGCGGCGCGGTGGCCAGCGTGTGCGTGCTGCTGTACCAGGGCCCGCTGTCGCCCACCGGCAAGGACCGCCTGCGCGCGATGGCCGAGACCACCGACGGCTTCGAGATCGCCCGCCGCGATCTGGAGATCCGCGGCCCCGGCGAATTCATGGGCGCGCGCCAGAGCGGCGACGCGCTGCTGCGCTTTGCCGACCTGCAGGCCGATGCACCACTGCTGGCGCTGGCGCGCGAGCAGGCGCCGCGGCTGCTGCGCCAGCACCCGGCCGCCGCCCAGGCGCATGTGGCGCGCTGGCTGGATTCACGGGCGGAATTTTTGAAGGCCTGAGCAGCTGGTGCTCGCCTGCTGCGCGGGTGCCTCTCAAGGTGAACCGGCTTTGCCGGGCACCTTGAACCCCCGCGGGGGGCGGGCTGGGCGCAGCCCGGCCCTGGGGCGCTCAGTAGCCCGACTGCCGTTCAACCCGGTTCACGATCGGCCGGCCCTCGGCCAGCGCCGCGATGTTGGCCGCAGCAATGGCCGCGGCGGTGCGCGCATCGGTCATCGCCGCGGCATGTGGCAGCACCGTCACCTGCGGGTGGCGCCAGTAGCGGTGGCCGGCCGGCAGCGGCTCGGTGTGGAACACATCCAGCACGGCATGGCCGATCTGCCCGGCATCGAGTGCGGCCAGCAGGTCGGCATCGACCACATGCGCGCCACGCGCCAGGTTCACCAGGCCGGCGCCGCGCGGCAGGCGGGCCAGCAATGCGGCATCGATCAGGCCGCGCGTCTCGGGCGTCAGCGGCAGCAGGTTCAGCAGCACCTGGGCGCGCGGCAGCGCGGCATGCAGCGCATCGGCGCCGTGCAGCACCGCCAGGCCATCGCCCGCTGCCACGCCGCCGGCCTGGCGCCGCCACACCGTCACCGGGTAGCCATTGGCCGCCAGCCGGCGCGCCACGGTGCCGCCCATCTGCCCGGCGCCCAGCACCAGCACCGGCACCTCGTCGGCGCGGCGCTGGGCATGCGGCTGCCAGCGCCCGGCGGCCTGGTGGCCGGCATAGCTGAAGAAGCCGCGGTGCAGGGCCAGCACGGCCCACAGCGCGGTCTCGGCCATGGCCTGGTTCATCATCGGGTCAACCATGCGCGCGATGGGCACGCCGGCCGGCAGCGTGGCATCGGCCAGCAGGCGGTCGACGCCGGCCCACAGGCTCTGGATCAGGCGAAGATTCGGCAGGCCCTGCAGGCTGCCGGGCGGCGGGTTGGCCACGATGGCAGCGGTGATGTGGTCGTCGGGCAGCTCGCCGCGCGCGGTGAGCAGGCGGTGGCCGCCGGGCAGGGCCTGCCGCAGCGCCGCATCCAGCGCCGCGGCCCATTGGTGGCGTTCGTCCTCGTCGTCGAAGCTGCCGGCCAGCAGGATGTTCATGCGGTTGGCGCAGGCGCTCAGGCCGCGTGTTGGGCGGGTTGGGTTGCCAGCGGCGCGCGCTCGATCAGGCCTTGCAGCGCACAGGCCACGGTGGCCGCGCGCACCGCGGCGCGGTCACCGGGGAAGTGCTGCGCCACGGCCTGCACCTGCGCCGCGCCGCCCGCATCGCGCCAGGCCCATGCCAGCCACACCAGGCCCACCGGCTTGGTGGCGGTGCCGCCGCCGGGGCCGGCCA
>CAYPDO010000863.1:0-2085 GCA_964409495.1 uncultured Bordetella sp. | reverse complement strand
GCGGCGATGGAAGAAGTGGTGATGGCGCTGCGCCATGTGTACGGCGTGGAATGCGGCGTGGCCACCGCCGAGATCCCGGCCATCAGCGCGCTGGTGGCGCGCGCCTCGGGCCGCCCCACCGCCGCCGGCAAGGCCATCGTCGGCGATGCGGTATTCGCCCACGAGAGCGGCATCCATGTCGACGGCCTGCTGAAGGACCGCCGCAACTACGAGAACTTCGCCCCCGAGGAACTGGGCCGCACGCACCGCCTGGTGCTGGGCAAGCATTCGGGTTCGGCCGCGGTGATCGAGCGTTATGCCCGCATGGGCCTGGCCATCGAGCCCGAGCATGTGCCGGTGCTGCTGCAACACATCCGCGATCACGTGATGAGCACCAAGTGCGAGCCCTCGGCCGCCGAGCTCACCCGCTTCCTGCTCGACACGCGCGCCGGTGTCGAGTCCGTTCCGATGGCCCGCGCCTGAGCCGGCGCGATGGAGACCCGCATGACCGACAGCCTGACTGACCGCCTCAAGTCGCTCTCGAGCGCCGAGGACTTCCTCACCTTCTTCGGTGTGCCCTTCGACGAGAAGGTGGTTCACGTGAACCGTCTGCACATCCTCAAGCGCTTCTACCAGTACCTGCACAAGAGCGAGGCCGCGCCCGGCGAGGACGAGGTGGCCACCTTCCGCCGCTACCGCGAGCTGCTGATCCAGGCGCATGGCGACTTCATCAACTCCTCGGCGGTGAAGGAGAAGGTGTTCAAGGTGTTCCAGGACGCCGACGGCCAGAAGGCCGTGCCGGTGGCCAACCTGCGCGAAAGCCTCGCGGAACGCCGCCGCGCCGCTGCGGCCTGACCTTTCCCGTACCTAGGAGCCCTCCATGCACATCGTCGTCTGCATCAAGCAGGTGCCGGATTCGGCGCAGATCCGCGTCCACCCGGTCACCAACACCATCATGCGCCAGGGCGTGCCGGCGATCGTCAACCCGTACGACCTGTTCGCGCTGGAAGAGGCACTGCGCCTGAAGGACCGCTTCGGCGGCCGCGTCACCATGCTGTGCATGGGCCCGCCGCAGGCCGAGGATGCGCTGCGCAAGTGCATCAGCTTCGGTGCCACCGATGCGGTGCTGGTCACCGACCGCGCCTTTGCCGGCGCCGACACGCTGGCCACCAGCTATGCGCTCACCTCGGCCATCCGCAAGATCAGCCAGGAGCAGGCGGTGGATCTGGTATTCACCGGCAAGCAGACGATTGACGGCGATACCGCCCAGGTGGGCCCCGGCATTGCCAAGCGCCTGGGCTGGAACCTGCTCACCTACGTGAGCAAGATCAACGAGGTGGACCTCGACGGCCGCAGCATCACCGTCGAGCGCCGTGCCGAAGGTGGCGTGCAGCGCCTGCAGACCACGCTGCCCAGCCTGATCACCATGCTCGAAGGCACCAACGAGATGCGCTTCGCCACCATGGACGACATGCTGCGCGCCGCGCGCGTGCCGGTGCGCAAGTGGAACAAGGACGACGCCGGCATCGAGGACATCAGCAAGATCGGCCTGAAGGGCAGCCCCACCATCGTGAGCAAGGTGTTCGCGCCCAAGGCCCGCAAGGAACGCGCCGAGATGCAGGAAGTGGGCGACGGCGCCAGCGTCAATGACGTGTGCCTGAACCTGCTGCAGAAGATCTTCACCACGCATCCGACGCTCGAAGAAGAAACCGTTGATCGTCTGAGCGCCTGACACCCGACGCCCCCAAAGGAGAACAAGCATGGCCGAACCCGACAAGCCCCAGATGGCCGCCGCCGCGGCCGCCGGCGCCGCCAAGACCGCCGGCCGCTCCGGCCGCAGCACCGAGCTGCCCGAGCACCTGAAGGCCTACAAGGGCGTGTGGGTGTTCATCGAGCACGACCGCGGCCAGGTGCACAGCGTCAGCTGGGAGCTGATGGGCGAGGCGCGCAAGCTGGCCGACAAGCTGGGCGTGGACGTGAGCGGCGTGCTGCTGGGCGGCCCGGCCGACAAGCTGGAAGACTTCGCCAAGGAGGCCTATGTCTACGGCGCCGACCACTGCTACATCATGCGCGACGCGGTGCTGCAGGGCTACCGCAACGAGCCCT
>CAYPDO010000862.1:0-2093 GCA_964409495.1 uncultured Bordetella sp. | reverse complement strand
GGCCGCGGCGACAGCCCCTGGGCGCAGCGCCGCGGCTTCGACTCACTGGTGCAGACGGCCACCGGCTTCAACTGGGCCGAGGCCGACGCGGCGGGCGCGGACCAACCCAAGGCCATGCCCTTGCAGATCCTGGACTACGCCGCCGGCTATCTGCTGGCCTTCGGCACCCAGGCGGCGCTGTGGCGCCAGGCGCGCGAAGGCGGCAGCTGGCAGGTGGACGTGAGCCTGGCCGGTGTGGGCCGTTGGCTGCGCGGCCTGGGGCGTGTACCCGGCGGGCTGCAGGTGGTGGCGCCCGATGTGGCGCCCTACCTGGATGCGCCGCAGGCCAGCGGCTTTGGCCCGCTGCAGGGCCTGCGGCACGGCGCGATGCTGTCGCTGACGCCGCCCGTCTATGCCTTGCCCTCGATGCCGCCGGGCTCGCACCCGGCGCAATGGCTCAGCGACTGAGGCTCAGCGTCAGACAAACCCTCGCAGGGGCAGGCGCGACCGCTGCAGCCAGTTGGCCGCGGCGTAAGACGCGCGGCCATCGGTGGCATGCAGCGTGTAGGCATGGCGCGACTGGGCCGAGCGGTTCGGCGCGCTCCAGTGCGGCAGCAGGCCATGAAAGGCCACCAGCGCGCCGGCCTCCACTTCCACCGGCACCGCATCGGTGCCCGGCGCGCGGGCGTCGGGCCAGGGCGTGGCATCCAGCGCCACCATGCGCGTGCCGCCACCTTCGGCGGCGGGCACGCGCTCGAAGCGCTCGCGCAGCGGGCTGCAGTGCCCGCCCGGTTGCACCCACAGGCAGCCGTTGTCGCGCGTCGCGTCCTCCAGCGCAAACCAGAAGCCGGTGACGCTGGTGGGCGTGGTGTCCAGGAAGCTGGCGTCCTGGTGCCATTTCACCTCGCCACCGATGCCCGGCTGCTTGAAGATGTACATCGACTGCCACAGCTGCGGCTGCCGCAGGCCCAGATCGGCCGCCAGTTCGGCCAGCGCGGGGCCGTGCGAGAAGGCGTCGAACACCGGGTCCAGGTCGTGCATGGCATGGCCGATCTTGTTGATCGACAGGCGCTGGTGCTGGCGCAGCCGGCCCTGTTCGTCGAAGGCCTCCTCCTCGAAGAAGCACTCGATGCCTTCGGCCGAGGCCATGAACACCGCGTCGCTGCTGCGCCGCGCCTGGTCCTGCGTGCTGAAGATGCTGTGGTGGCGTGCGGCGTCGAAGCCGTCCACGATCTGCAGCGCGCGTTCGCGCAACGCGGCGATCTCGTCGGCGCGCTTGAAACCGGGCAGCACGATGAAGCCCTGGGTCTGGTACTGGTCTTGCTGGGCGGGAGAGAGCATCGGCCGATGATGCCATCGCATACCCTTGCCGGCCGTGCACGCACCGCAGGAGCCCCTCCCCATGCCGACCATGCCAAACCTGCTGATCCGCAACGCCAGCCTGCCCGATGGCCGCACCGGCATCGATGTGCTGGCGCTCGACGGCCGCATCGCCGAAGTGCGTGCCGGTGGGGGCGCGGCCCTGCCCGCGCCCGCCGGCACCGAGGTGATCGACGCCCAGGGCTGGCTGCTGAGCCCGCCCTTCGTCGACGCGCACTTCCACATGGACGCCACGCTCAGCCACGGCCTGCCGCGCATCAACCGCAGCGGCACGCTGCTGGAAGGCATCGCGCTGTGGGGCGAGCTGAAGCCGCTGCTCACGCACGAGGCGCTGATCGAGCGCGCGCTGGCCTACTGCGACTGGGCGGTGGCCAAGGGCCTGCTGGCCATCCGCAGCCATGTCGACGTGTGCGACGACCGCCTGCTGGCGGTGCAGGCGCTGCTGGAGGTCAAGCGCCGCGTCGCGCCCTACCTTGATTTGCAGCTGGTGGCATTTCCGCAGGATGGCGTGCTGCGCAGCCCGAACGCGCTGGTCAACCTGAAACACGCGCTCGACCTGGGCGTGGAGGTGGTCGGCGGCATCCCGCATTTCGAGCGCACGGCTGAACAGGGCGCCGAGAGCGTGCGCCTGCTGTGCGAGCTGGCCGCCGAGCGCGGCCTGCGCGTGGACATGCACTGCGACGAGAGCGACGATCCGCACAGCCGCCACATCGAGACCCTGGCCCTGCACACCC
>CAYPDO010000861.1:0-2096 GCA_964409495.1 uncultured Bordetella sp. | reverse complement strand
GCGCCAGCGCGTGCGCGCGCTGCAGGCCCTGGCCCAGGCCGTGGCCGACGGCCGGCTGCCGCTGCACCGCGCCGCGCCGCTGCAGGCCACGCTGGCTGCCCTCACCGCGCTGCCCGGCATTGGCGAGTGGAGCGCGCAGCTGATCGCGATGCGCGCGCTGGCCTGGCCCGATGCCTGGCCGGCCAGCGACATCGGCATCCTCAATGCCCTGGGCACGCGCGACGTGAAGGCCGCCACCGCCCAGGCCGAAGCCTGGCGGCCCTGGCGTGCCTATGCCGTGATGGGCCTCTGGCTCAGTTTGGAGACCACCCCATGACCCCGCATCCCAAGATCGAGGCGCAAGCGCACATCGCCACCCCGCTGGGCCCGCTGCTGGCCGCGGCCACGGCGCAGGGCCTGGCCGGCCTGTGGTTCGACGGGCAGCAGCACCACCCCGGGCCGATCAGCGCACCGGAAGAGCCCCGCCACCCACACCTGGCGGCCACGGCCGCGGCACTGGCTGACTACTTTGCCGGCCGCGCGCCTGCCGCGGTGCCGCTCGATCTGCATGGCACCGACTTCCAGCGCGCGGTGTGGCAGGCGCTGCTGGACATCCAGGCGGGCCGCACCAGCACCTACGCGGCCATCGCCACGGCGGCCGGCCGGCCGGCGGCGGTGCGCGCCGCCGGTGCCGCCATCGGCCGCAACCCGGTGAGCGTGCTGGTGCCCTGCCACCGCGTGCTGGGCCGCGACGGCAGCCTCACCGGCTATGCCGGCGGCCTGCACCGCAAGCAGGCACTGCTGCAGCTGGAAGGCGCGCAGCGCGCCATCATCGCCGCATGAAAGGCCGCGACCTGATCGAACTGCTGCTGCTGGCCGCCATCTGGGGCAGCTCGTTCCTGTTCATGCGCCTGGCCGCCCCGGCTTTCGGGCCGGTGGCGCTGGCCTTCGTGCGCGTGCTGGGTGCGGCGCTGATGCTGCTGCCGCTGCTGATCTGGCGCGGCGAATGGCCGGCGCTGCGCGCACGCTGGCGGCCGATGCTGCTGCTGGGCCTGACCAACTCGGGCCTGCCCTTCCTGTGCTTCGGCTATGCCGCGCTCACGCTGCCGGCCGGCCTGGCGGCCATATTCAACGCCGTCACGCCGATGACCACGGCGCTGATCGCCTGGGCCTGGCTGGGCGATCCCCTGAGCCGGCCGCGCATTGCCGGGCTGGTGATCGGCTTGGCCGGCGTGGCCGGGCTGGCGCTGCAGAAGTCGCTGGCCAGCGGCGCGCTGGGGGCCTGGCGGTTCGATGCCGCCGCCGCGCTGGCCATCGGCGCCTGCCTGCTGGGCACGCTGATGTACGGGCATGCCGGCAACTTCACGCGGCGCCACATGGGCGGCATGCCGTCGATGGCGCTGGCCGCGGGCACCCAGGCTGCCGCGGCGCTGGCGCTGGCCGTGCCGGCAGCCCTGACCTGGCCGGCCACGCCACCGGGCACTGCACACTGGGCCATGGCCGCGGCATTGGCCGTGCTGTGCTCGGGCCTGGCCTACATCCTGTACTTCCGGCTCATAGCGCGCGTGGGGCCCACCTCGGCGGCCTCGGTCACCTTCCTGGTGCCGGTGTTCGCCAGCGCCTGGGGCGCGCTGGTGCTGGGCGAGGCGGTCACACCGGCCATGCTGCTGGGCGGCGTGGTGATCCTGGGCGGCACGGCGCTGGTGCTCGGCCTGTGGCCAGGCCAGGCGCGGGCCGCAGCAGCCTAAAATCACGGGTTTTCCTCCAACAGCAGCGAGATCTCCCCCGTGGGCGCCAACATCCTTCAGAAGCTTCCCGTCGGCGAACGCGTCGGCATCGCGTTTTCCGGTGGCCTGGACACCAGCGCCGCGGTGCTGTGGATGCGCAAGAAGGGCGCCGTGCCCTGTGCCTACACCGCCAACCTGGGCCAGCCCGACGAGGCCGACTACGACGAGATCCCGCGCAAGGCGCTGGCCTATGGCGCCGAGATGGCGCGCCTGATCGACTGCCGCGCGCAGCTGGTGGCCGAAGGCATCGCCGCGATCCAGTGCGGTGCCTTCCACATCACCACCGCCGGCGCCCCCTACTTCAACACCACGCCGCTGGGCCGCGCCGTG
>CAYPDO010000860.1:0-2099 GCA_964409495.1 uncultured Bordetella sp. | reverse complement strand
GTGAGCTGGTCGCGCACGGTGGCGCTGAGCCAGATCTGGCCGGGCTGGGCCAGGGCCGCCAGGCGGGCGGTGAGGTTGAGGCCCTGGCCGTACACGGCATCGTCCTCGTCGCTGAGCAGGTCGGCGCAGTGCAGCCCGATGCGCAGGGCCAGCGGTGGCATGGGTGCGCGGCCGGCATCGCCCGGCACGGCCGTGGCAGCGGCATCGGCCTGCATCGCCAGTGCGCAGGCGGCGGCGGCGCGGGCATCGTCAAAGCCGGCCAGCAGGCCGTCACCGCGGCGCTCGAGCACCCGCCCGCCGGCCGGCAGCACGCGCTGACGGGCCAGGCCCTGCAGCAGCTGGCGCACGCGGCCGGCCTGCAGGCGCTCGTCCTGCGCCATCAGGCGCACCGACTCGACCACGTCGACAAACACCACCGTCGCGCGGACGATGCGCAGTTCAGCCTCGTTCACACCCTCCGCCCCGTGGTTGGCCCGATCGCCTGGCGGGCCCGCGGCCCGGCGGCATCGTGGTCTGCCGAAACAATGGGAACGATAGCGCCTGCCCCCGCGCCGCGCCATCGCCGGGCCATTCGGCAACGGCGCGGGCGCGCGGCCATGCCGCCGGTGCGCCCGCTACAGGCCGGCCGCGGGCGCCGTCCGCGGCGGGTGCAGGTCCAGCACCACGGTGTGGGCGGTCTTGTCCTGGATGGCTTGGCGGTTGCTGTCCCACAGCAGCTGCAGCAGGCCCAGGCCGCCGGTGGCCATGCCGGCGGCATAACCGCCATAGCGCTTGAGGTTGCGCAACGGCGTCATCGGCTTGCCGGTGAGCTCGGCCACCTGCAGGCCCAGCAGGCGCTTGCCCAGGGTCTGCCCCGGCCGGCCGCCCAACCAGCCGGCCGGCAGCAGCGTGAAGTACAGCAGCGACCAGACCCAGCCCTGGCCCAGTTCGTCGCGCCAGTACTCGGCACGCGCCTGCCAGGCGTCCAGGCCCGCGGCGCGCAGGCGGTGCAACTCGTTTTCCTGCGCCTGCACGCGTGCGCGCAGCGCCTGCAGCTGCCCGCGCCGGGCGGCCGAGGCCGGCGCACTGGCGGCCGCGGCAGAGTCGCCGTCCAGGTCTGCGCCGGTGGCGGCCTCACGCGCGGCGGGGCGGCGCTCGTCGGCGGCGTCCTGGGTCAATGCGCCCAGGCCCAGCAGCAAAGCCGCCAGCACGACGGCGCGCCACGCACGCGCGGCCGCCGCCGGTGCTGCAGCCCAGGCCGGCCGGCGCGCGGCGCGCTGGCGCAGCAGGTGCTGCGCCAGCAGCAGACCGGCCAACGCCAACACCACCCAGGCATTGCCCAGCGCATTGAAGGCGCCAACGC
The DNA here is from genome assembly GCA_964409495.1 of uncultured Bordetella sp. Classification (GTDB taxonomy): domain Bacteria; phylum Pseudomonadota; class Gammaproteobacteria; order Burkholderiales; family Burkholderiaceae_C; genus Pseudaquabacterium. The sequence continues at coordinate 757 of CAYPDO010000860.1, read as the reverse complement.
ACAGCGCGTCGATGGTGATGGCCGCGGCCCGCCGCCCAGGCCGTGCCAGCGCGCGGCCCAGCAGGGCCGGGTCCAGGTTCAGGTCTTCGGCCGTCACGCAGCTGCGCGGCGGGGGCGCCGGAGGTTGCGGGCGACTTGCAGGCGCAGGATCGGCTGGCGTGGCAGGCGTGGGCATCGGTGCGGATGCCGCGCCGCGCAGACGGGGCAGCGCGGCGGGCGGGCCGTGAGGTGCCGGTGATTCTGCAGCGTGCGGCCGGCGCGCCACGGCGCGGGCCCGGGCATTGCTCCAGCCGGCGACACCGTTGCTCCATCCTGGCGAAATGGGTGTGCGACTTGAGATCGATCAAATCCGGCCCCGTGCTGCACCGCAAGATGCCGCCATCGACGCACAGATCGTCATCGCTGGAGAACCACCATGCAACGCAAGTCGACCCTTCTCGCCGCCGCCGCACTGGCTGGCCTGACCCTCGCTGCCGGCAATGCCCGCGCCAGCGACGACGCCATGGTCACGCTGGCCAAGAACGCCGGCTGCATGACCTGCCACCACATCGAGCCGGGCGCCAAGGGCCCCGATGGCATGGCCCCCATCGGCCCGGCCTGGAAGGACGTGGCGGCCAAGTACAAGGGCCAGAAGGGCGCCGATGCCAAGCTGACGCAGACCGTGCTGGCCGGCTCGAACCCGTACGAGAGCCACTGGAAGGGCAAGGTCTCGGGCCTGGCCACCAGTTGTTATTAATTTTAAATTTGGATGAATTTT
>CAYPDO010000859.1:0-2101 GCA_964409495.1 uncultured Bordetella sp. | reverse complement strand
CCGTGTCGCGGCCGAAGCCGGTCTCGAACACGTAGGTGTCGTCGCCGGCGCCGCCCTTCAGCGTATCGTCGCCGGCGCCGCCCTTGAGCGTGTCGCTGCCCGTGCCACCTGTCAGCGTGTCGTTTTGCGTGCTGCCGATCAGCGTGTCGTTGCCGGCACCGCCGTCCAGCGTGTCGCTGGCGGTGGCGGCCGAGGCACTGCCATTGCCGATCAGTGTGTCGTTGCCGGCGCCGCCGCGCAGCGCATCCGCAAAGCTGTTGCCGCGCAGCGTGTCGTTCCCGTCGCCGCCGTCGAACGTGTGTGGGCCGGCGCCCGTGGCGTCGATCTCGTCATCACCGGCGGCGCCATCGACTTCCAGACTGTCGAAGACGGTGATCTTGTCGGCCCCGCCCCCCCCGAGCACACGACCGATGTGGGCGAAGCCTCCCGGTTTGCCAGCATTGAGCAGATTGACGGTGCCGGAGCCCAGCTCGATATCAGCCCGGACTTCGCCGAAGTCGAGCACGCCGAATTCAATCGGTGACAGGATGGGATTCGAAATCGTCCCCGACAACCCGGCGCCATCGGCGAAGCGGTACGCGGTACCGCCCAGGCTGCCCATGATGGAGGTGACGCCATGGGCCGTCAGCAACGGCTGGCCGAGCTTGCCGCCGTGGGCGTCGGCCGCCCAGACGGTGGCCATGGCATCGTCGGCACTGCCGGTGATCGAGACATACAGCCGTGCCGCCATCGCGCTGAAGTCCAGCGTCACCGTGGCCGTGCGGTCAACGTTCGCCACGCCGGCGGCATAACTGTGCGCGATCTCGAAGCCCTCGGCGGCAGCGCCGCTGTCGAGCCCGCGCGCAAAATCGTCGCCGAAGCGGTACAGATAGGCCAGCCCCTTGCCGCTGCTGACCTCAAGTCGCTCGACCTGCTTCACGCCGCCGAGCGTGGAACCGGCCGCGCCCTCGCGCGTGACCGTGATGCCGGTCGTGTCCAGCGGGCCCACGTCCACCGTCATGCCCTGGGCCACGCCGGCAAAGGCCAGGGTGTCCACGCCCTGGGCGGCGGCCTCGGTGAGGGTGTCGCGGCCCCAGGCCTCGTTGCCAAAGACATAGCGGTCATTGCCCGCGCTGCCAGCCAGCCGGTCGTCGCCGGCATCGCCGGTGAGGGTGTCGGCGCCTTCGCCGCCCTGCAGCACATTCGCCGCTGCGCCGCCGGTCAGCGTGTCGGCACCGCCGCCGCCCTGCAGGGCCGTGGTGGCGTTGCCCTCGATCGTGTCGGCGCCGTTGCTGCCGACGACGAACTGGACGTTGACGAAACCGCCCGCCCGGCCCCCGTTCAGGTTGGCGCCCTGGTTGGTGCTGGCGCTGCCGCCGTTGAACACCAGGCTGGCATTGCCGTCGTAGGCTTTGCCACCGGCCTTGTAGGTGGTGCCGTCCACCGTGAACTCAGGGCTGTAGCTGAGGATGCTGCGGCCGCTGCTGCCGCCGTCCAGCGTGCCCTTGAGCTTGGCGCCGGCCGACATCACGAACACCGTGCGGCCGCTGCCGCCCACCACGCTGTCGATGCGGTCGGCGGTGAGAAACACCGTGGGCGTGCCGTTGGCCAGCGTGGCCACCTCCACCTTGCCGTCGCCGGTGATGCGCACCATCAGATCGACGGCAAGATCGCCCAGGTCCAGCAGGTTGCTGCCCTGGCCGGCGTGGATGACCTCGATGCCGGTGAAGTCGACCGACCTGCCATCGGCCGTGAGACGGCCGTTGCCGTTGAGGCTGGTGATCGTGATGACGCTGCCGGCCTGCGTGCCAGCGTTCAGCGTGTCGCGGCCCTCGCCACCGATCAGGGTCATGCCGCCCGTCTGGGCCAGGCTCGCCACGCTGAAGGTGAAGGTATCGGCCCCGGCCTTGCCATCGAGGGTGACGCTGTCAGTGGCGCGGTAGTCTTTGCGGGTGGTGCCCAGCACCACCGTGGATGGCGTGGCGGCGCTGCCGGACGGGTTGATGCTGAAGCTGTCGGCGCCCGGCGTACCGTCCAGCGGCACCTGAGCCAGCAGGCCGGCGAAATCCGGTGCGGCCAGCACCGCGGTGTCGATGGCGCCCAGCTGCGCCTCCAGCGCCCA
>CAYPDO010000858.1:0-2104 GCA_964409495.1 uncultured Bordetella sp. | reverse complement strand
TACACAGCGTTGCTGGCCACAAACGCCGCGACATTGCCGACGGCCGTAGATCCCGTCAGCAGCTCGGCCAGGAACAGCGCTTCGCTGACTGGATCAGCCATGCCCCACCTCCCACGCGCGCACGGCCAGCGCCATGCTGCCGCAGCGCATGCCGTCGCGCGTGAGCGCCCACCACCGTTCGGCGTCGGCCACGGCCAGCCACTGCCTGCGGCCCACCGGCCCGGGCGCCTGCACCAGCACCACATCGCCGCGGCGAGCCTGCAGCGGCCGGGCAAGCGCCGGCAGCACGGTGCCCACCGCCGCAGCCAGCCCACCCAGGGCGCGCAGGGCCGCGGCGGCCTCGCCGCGGCTAGACCACTGCACTGGCAGCAGGTGGCAGCCAGTGATGGCGTGCGCTGCGCCGGCCGCGAAGCGCACACAGTCGGCCGAGCCCCAGGCAAAGCGCGCCGCGCGCTGCTGCTCAAGGTAGGCGGCCAGGCGGGCTGGCCAATCGGGCAGGCGCTTGATCTCGGTGGTGATCATTGCTGGAAGAACTCCTTGCCGGGCCACACCAGCTTGGCCTCGGCCATGGCCGCGGCGTGGCTGAAGAACTGGTCACCCGGGTGCAGGCGCAACTGGTCGGCGTGGCTGAACAGCAGGCCCGGCGCCTGATCCCAGGCAATCATGGCGTGCTCGGCCATCACGCGCAGCACGGGCTGCGGCCCGTCTTCGATGGTCTGCACATCGAACTGGCCACGCCACACGTTCGGATCGACCACCAGGCCATCGCCCGGGGTGATCACACCCCAGCGCAGGGTGACGCGGCGGCCCTGCACATGCTCAGCCAGGCCGCTGGCAATAGCCGCCTCGTTGACCAGCGAGAGGGTGAACGACAAGCCCTTGGCAATGCCGTCCACCTCAGTGACCGCTTCGATCGTGCCGATGCCCGCCGCGGCCTGGTAGGTGTTGCCCGCCCAGTCGACGCTGTGCGGCGCACTGGTGAGGTACAGCGCGCCGCTGTCGAGATCCACCTGCAGCAGGCACAGGTGGGTGACGTGCGGCTGATCGACCGCGGTGGTCAGTGCGCTAGGCGGACTGCGGCTCATGCGAAGGCCTCGACGAACTCCACCGCAAAGCCGGGCATGGCCAGGCCGGGGCTGCGCGGAAGCGCAATGCCAGCCTCGGTGCGCCGGAAAAGCGCAGTCGGCCTATCCAGGTTGACTGCCGCACCACCGGGAACGCTGGCCCGCAGCATGTGGCGCACTGACACCTCCATCTGGCCGGCATAGTCGCCAACCGCCGCCGCGACACACCGCACCAACTGCGACGGCAGCCCGATCCAATCGCCCGGCTCGAGCGTGGCGTAGGCTTTATACGACGTGGGCGCCGACGCGGGCTCCAGCTGCACGGCATCCACTTCCAGCGACGATGCGCCAGCTGCAGGCATGCGACTCTGGCGTACCTGTAGCTCGATCTGGTCGAAGTTTCCAGGCGCAGAGCCGGCAACGCTGATGCGCTGCTCGGAGCCATTGGCCGTGACCAGCGCGCTGGTCACCTCACCCACGAATGCGCCACCCGAGCGAAACTGGATGTGCACACTCAACCCGCTGCCAGCGGTCGCGCGCACAGAAGCGGCCGCTGACCATGGAGCAGAGGCGCTTCCCGACGCCAGGATGAATTGACGGACGCCGACATAGTCACCGGCGGAGGTGCCCAGCGACGTGGCGGTGATCATCTGAGACCGTGATCCATCGACCGCCAGTGCGCCAACAGATGACGACGCGCCTGATACGGCCCCACTGGAAAAGATGCCCCAAGAGTCGGCCAACCCATCGGCATTGGTGTCGATCTCGAAGCTGCTGTTGTCCACGATGTTGTTGGCCGGTCGGCAACCCCGCAGCGTGAGTGTGGTGGCGAACTGCGCCGCGGTGCTAGCCAGCGTGACGCCACTGATTGCGATGTTGCCGCGGGGCCGTGGCCGCTGCTGATCCCACAGGCGCACGCGGTTGGCCATGCCGTCCAGGCGCAGCAGGTAGGCCTCGAGCGCATCGCGCTGCGCAGCGTTGTGCGGGGTGAACTCGTACAGCCATGACCACTTGGCGCCGGGCATGGCCAGGGTCTGGGT
>CAYPDO010000857.1:0-2105 GCA_964409495.1 uncultured Bordetella sp. | reverse complement strand
TTCGCTGGCCTTTGCCAAGCATCTGGTGGCCGAGCATGGCCTGGGCCTGGCCCCGGGCAGCGCCTTCGGGCCGGAGGGCGAGGGCTGGCTGCGCTGGTGCTTCGCCTCGCGTGACCTGGCCCGCATCGACGCCGGCGTGGCGCGCCTGCGCGCTGCGCTATACTCTGCGGGTTTCGCCTAGCCTCGGTTGGGTGGAGCAAAGGCACGGCACGGGTCGGTTTCACCTGTGACCGCAAGTGAAAACGCCGGAGAAGCACGTCACAGCGGGGCAAGCCACAGCAGGCTGGCCCGGCAGGCGCTTCAAGGGCACTCGGAAACCGCCAGGCGCAGTGTTGGGCTTGCCGTCCCGCGGCGCCGTCCCGGTGGTTTCCATGACAACCAAGGAAACGCATATGTCCGTGGACAAAACCAATCGCGCCGAGATCGTCCAGTCCAATGCCCGTGGCACCGGTGACACCGGCAGCCCCGAGGTGCAGGTGGCCCTGCTGACGGCCCGCATCAACGACCTGACCCCCCACTTCAAGACCCACCTGAAGGACCACCACGGTCGCCGCGGTTTGCTGAAGATGGTGAGCCGCCGCCGCAAGCTGCTGGACTACCTGAAGGGCAAGGCCCCCGAGCGCTACACCGCGCTGATCCAGAAGCTCGGCCTGCGCAAGTAAGCGCACAATGAGTACGAGAGCCTGTCTGGTGCGCTGTCGCCCAGCACAGGCTCTTCGTCATTTGGAGTCTCGTTCAACCGGCACGTGCAGCAGGGCAGTGCTGTGTCATTCCAACGGCGTCCTTCGCAGCGGTCTGCGATCGGGGCATCACTGGAATGGCATCCCGCCCGACGCGTGAACGGCGCACCGAGCTCCCGGTTCCCTCTGGCGCCACCGCAAGCGCGCCATCTCTCACCGGAGACGCACACATGAGCATGTTCAACAAAGTCACCAAGACCTTCCAATGGGGCCCGCATCAGGTCACGATGGAAACTGGCGAGGTCGCGCGCCAGTCCAGCGGCGCCGTGATCGTCGACATCGAAGGCACCGTGGTGCTGGCCACCGTGGTGGCGCGCAAGGAAGCCAAGCCCGGCCAGGATTTTTTCCCGCTGACCGTCGACTACATCGAGAAGACCTATGCCGCCGGCCGCATCCCCGGCAGCTTCTTCAAGCGTGAAGGCCGCCCCAGCGAGCTCGAGACGCTGACCAGCCGCCTGATCGACCGCCCGATCCGCCCGCTGTTCCCCGAAGGCTTCTTCAACGAAGTGCAGGTGGTGATCCACGTGCTGAGCCTGAACCCCGAGGTGCAGGCCGACATCGCGGCGCTGATCGCATCGAGCGCCGCGTTGAGCGTGTCGGGCATCCCGTTCAACGGCCCGATCGGTGCCGCGCGCGTGGGCTACATCAACGGCGAATACGTGCTGAACCCGGGCCGCGCCCAGCTGGCCGACAGCAAGCTCGACCTGGTGGTGGCCGGCACCGAAGCCGCCGTGCTGATGGTGGAATCCGAGGCCGACCAGCTGTCCGAAGAGGTGATGCTGGGTGGCGTGGTTTATGGCCATGACATGGGCAAGGTGGCCATCAACGCCATCCACGAGCTGGTGCGCGACGCCGGCAAGCCCGAGTGGCAGTGGACGGCCCCGGCCAAGGACGAGGCCTTCATCGCCAAGGTGACCGAGCTGGCCGAGCCCAAGCTGCGCGCCGCCTACCAGATCCGCAGCAAGCAGGCCCGCACCCAGGCCTGCCGCGAGGCCACCAGCGAGACGCTGGCTGCCCTCAAAGCCGAAGGCCTGGCCTTCGACAGCGTGGCCGTGGAAGGCCTGCTGTTCGAGATCGAGGCGCGCATCGTGCGCGGCCAGATCCTGGCCGGCGAGCCGCGCATCGACGGCCGCGACACCCGCACCGTGCGTCCGATCGAGATCCGCAACAGCGTGCTGCCGCGCACGCACGGCTCGGCGCTGTTCACCCGCGGTGAGACCCAGGCTCTGGTGATCGCCACGCTGGGCACAGAACAAGATGCGCAGAAGATCGACGCACTGGCCGGCGAGTTCCAGGACCGCTTCCTGTTCCACTACAACATGCCCCCGTTCGCCACCGGCGAGACGGGCCGCGTGGGCAGCCCGA
>CAYPDO010000856.1:0-2107 GCA_964409495.1 uncultured Bordetella sp. | reverse complement strand
CTCAGCCAGCCCGGCGCGGCGCTGGCCCGCACCGGCGACGGCGCACCGGTGCTGGCCGGCGCGCAGCAGGTCTCGGCCCAGCCGAGGCTGCTGGATTCAGGCTACCGCCCGGCCGGCCTGGCCGCCACGCTGGGCGATGGCAGCCAGGCACCGGCCGGCACCGCCCGGCTGCGCTGGCGCTTCGTGCCGCTGCGTGCGGGCGAGGCGGCGCCGCTGGCTTGATCGGATGCCCAATGCGGCAGCTGTAGTGCGCTCAGGCGAAGTCTGCACGCCAGATGTGTACTGCGCGCTGCGCCAATCGCAGCTGCCGTGCGTCCAGTTTGGCGGGAGACCAATCCTCACCAACTGCATCGGGCAGGGTGTGCGTCAGCGCATAGCGGCTGCCACGGTAGGCGACCAGCTTCTCCACGATCGTGGCGTTGCCGATGTTGCGATTGATCGTTGGCTCCAGCCAAGTGAGATTGCCGAGACGCTCGATGGATCTATCCCATTGTTCGCGCGGGAAGCAGGCTTCCCAGGCCTCGCCTGGGTTCTCGGGCAGGATGTGTTCGATGCTGCCGGGGTCAATGTCGGGATCACAAGGGCGGCCTGAGGCATCCTCCTCCAGCCTGGCCAGCAGATAGCGCAGCAGCCGCTTGCCCTGACCCGCTGGATCCGGGGCCAGACGAGCAAAGTCCTGCTCGAAGCGTATGTCGTCCACATAGACTGATCGCAGCGCGCTGAAGACCTGCGCCGGCGTTTGCAACCGACGCTCAAGCAGGCCGCGAGCGACCTCGTGGAACACCAGTTCCAGGCCATTGGTGTTGAGCTTGCACACGGCGCTGTATCGCAGCAGCAGCACGGTGAGCAGTTTCAATACACGGGCGAAATCGGGCGCATCCAGCGTCTCCCAGGCCGCAAACACGAGCGGCGTCATCTGTTTGACGCCCAGCAGGTTGAGCACTTTGATGTGAGGTGCGCTGTCTCGGCGATCGATCCAGTAGGCGTGCTGGGGGTCGAACAGCGCCGCAAAAAGTTCAGCGCGGGACTCCAGGGCATCCAGCAGACCCAGCGCATCCGTTCCAGTCTTAACGCGGTCACGCACCAGCTTGAACAGACGTTGGCTGCGCACGCGAGGCAGTTCGCACTGAAGGTGGTAGCGAAGGAACTCCGGAAACCGCTCCTGCCTGACCGTGGCCATCAGCCGCTGCCAGCGGCGCTGCAAGGCATGAAGATCGGTGGATGTCTGGAAGCGCGAGAAGAGGTAGTTTTTCAGCAGGTCGGTCGCAGACAGTTCCAGGCCCCGGGCGTTGAGCGTCTCGAACACCGTGTAGGCGTTCACCTCGTCGTCGACAGTGATGCGAATGAACATCAGCTGCCGGCCAGCAGTTTCTGCAACGAGCTGTGCCAAGCGAACGCCATCTCCATCGTCGGATGAATCTGATTCCAGACGCTTCAGGAACCAGTTGAAGCAATCCAGAAGCAAGCGGTTCGACTTGGGAAGCGCACGCGGATTGTGCGGACGCCTCAATTGCACCAGATAGTCTTGGTAGAACGCGTTGTCAGTGTCGTTGAGGGAGAGCTTGCTCGTTTCCACCAGCGAGGCCGGATCCTTTTCGCCAATGAAGCGCTGGCGCAGTGCGCGAGCGCGCTCACGATTCGCCTCGGCATCGTGGCCGGCATCGGCCAGCGCTTGAAGCCGTTGAATCACAGCCAGGGTGAGCACGCTCAGCGTCGCAATGCGCTGCTGGCCATCGATGACCGAGAACTCACGATCCGACCGGGCCTCGATCACCAACGCTCCCATGTAGTGGCTAGCGTCGGGTGACTCGGCCAAACCCTGCAGGTCGGACCACAGGTCTTCCCACTGTTCCTCCGTCCAGGCGTAGTCACGCTGGTACGGCGGAACGCGGTAGACGCGGCCATTGCCGATCAGCTCAAGAAACGTGGCGGTGCTGGTGTTCAGCAGGTTGGCGCGTGCCATTCAAGCTCCGGAAGCAATGCCCTCTCCCAGGCCTTCCCTCGGTGGGTCAGGCCACCGTCACCGGAATCTTGCCGATGCGGGCCTGCCACTCCTTCGGCCCGGTCTCGTGCACGCTGGTGCCGAGTGCATCCACGGCCACGGTCA
>CAYPDO010000855.1:0-2110 GCA_964409495.1 uncultured Bordetella sp. | reverse complement strand
TGGACATGCATGCGGCCCACGAGCGCATCGTCTACGAGCGGCTGAAGACGGCCATCGGCGGCGACACGCTGGCTGCCCAGCCACTGCTGATCCCGGCCACCTTTGCCGCCACGCCCACCGAGGTGGCCACGGCCGAGACGCATGCCGACGCCCTGCATCAGCTGGGCCTGGCCGTCGCGCCGCTGGCCCCCGGCGTGCTGGCCGTGCGCGAGCGCCCGGCCGCCCTGCCCGATGCCGACCCGGTGGCGCTGGCCCGCGCGGTGCTGGCCGAGCTGGCCGAACTGGGCCATGGCGACGCCAGCCGCCTGGTGCAGCGCGCGCGCGATGAACTGCTGGCCACCATGGCCTGCCACGGCGCCGTGCGCGCCAACCGCGCGCTGACGCTGCCCGAGATGAACGCACTGCTGCGCGACATGGAACGCACCGAGCGTGCCGACCAATGCAACCACGGCCGCCCCACCTGGCGCCAGCTGACGCTGCGCGAGCTGGACAGCCTGTTCCTGCGCGGCCGCTGAGCCGGCCGCCCCCAGCCCGCGGCGCGCCGCGGCGTGAGATCCGCACGCCGCGCCCCCGTCGCTGGGGGGGACGCATCCACCCGCGCCTTTCATACAGTGGCTTCACAACAGCAGCCCGTCACGGGCCGCACCCCGATAAACCGTCGTTGTGGAGCTACTCATGAACATCCAGCGCATCGCTGCTGCTGCCGCCATGGTTCTTGCGGCCCTGGCCGCCCCCGCCGCCCAGGCCGCCATCGTCGGCCAGACCAGCGCCCCGATCAGCATCAGCGCCAACGGCGACAACCTGTCGGCCGCCAGCTTCAGCGCCGCCCAGGCCGGCGACCTGTACATCGCCATCACCGTCACGCTGGATGCCGGCACGCTGAACGGCAACGACTTCCTGGCCCTGTGGCTGGACAACCCGGGCAACAGCAACAATGCCCACACCAACCGCCCCAACCTCGGCCTGAAGACCAACGAAGGCAACCCCGGCGCGCTGGACTGGATGGTGCGCGGCAGCGGCACCGGCGGCACCTATGCGCCTGACCAGGCCACCATCGGCAGCAGCACCACGCTGTGGGCGCACCTGTACAAGAGCCATGCCGCCGGCAACTACAACCGCTTCGACCTGTGGGCCAACCCCAACGGCACCTGGGCCGACGTGCTGGCCACCAGCCCCGAGGCCCGCAGCACGGCCGACAGCGGCGTGAGCAGCCTCAGCCAGTTCGGCCTGCGCGCGGCCAACCTCGACGCGGGTGACCGCTTCACCGTGCAGTCGCTGAGCATCAGCAACACCGTGCCGGTCAGCAGCGTGCCCGAGCCCGGCTCGCTGGCCCTGGCCGCCGCCGGCCTGGCCCTGCTGGGCGGCCTGCGCGCGCGCCGCCGCGGCTGAGGCCCGCGCCGGCCGCAGGCGGCGCGGCGGGGCCGCGGGCATGATCCAATCCGGCCCATGCCTGCTTCTCCGCCCAGCCCCGCTCCTGACACCCCGCCCGCCGCCGAGGGCATCCGCGTTTCCAAGCTGCTGGCCGAACGTGGCCTGGCCTCGCGCCGCGAGGCCGACGAGTGGATCGACGCCGGCTGGGTGCGCGTGAACGGTCAGGTGGCGGTGCTGGGCCAGCGCGTGATGCCCGATGTGCAGATCGACATCGACCCCGCCGCGCGCCAGCAGCAGGCGCTGCGCGTCACCGTGCTGCTGCACAAGCCTATCGGCTATGTCTCGGGCCAGGCCGAAGACGGCTACGAGCCCGCCAGCGTGCTGGTCACCGGCGGCAACCGCTGGAAGGACGATCGCGCGCCGATCCGTTGGCAGCCGCACCACCAGCGCCACCTGGCGCCAGCCGGCCGGCTGGACATCGATTCCACCGGCCTCCTCGTGCTCACCCAGGACGGCCGCATCGCCAAGGCCTTGATCGGCGAGGACAGCCGCATCGAGAAGGAATACCTGGTGCGCGTGCGCCACCGCCAGCCCGGCCCGCTGCCGCCCGAGCAGATGGCGCTGCTGCAGCACGGCCTGGAACTCGATGGCCGCCAGCTCAAGCCGGCCAAGGTGAGCTGGGCCAACGAAGACCAGCTGCGCTTCGTGCTGCGCGAAGGCCGCAAGCGCCAGATCCGCC
>CAYPDO010000854.1:0-2114 GCA_964409495.1 uncultured Bordetella sp. | reverse complement strand
ACTGCCAGGCCCAGAAGCCCAGCACCGCGGCCAGCACCCCGGCCGCCACGCCGCGCCAGGGGCGGCCGATGGCGTCTTCGGGCCGGCCGGTCTGGCGGCCGTCGACCATCGCGCGCACCAGGTTCTCGCGGTGCAGGCGGCTGCTCACCACCACGGCCGCCACATGCACGGCCACCAGGGCCAGCAGGCCGTTGGCCAGCAGCTCATGGGCCTCTTCCAGCCATTCACCCCCGAGCTCGTTGTATAGCGCCCAGCCCGAGGCGGTGAGCAGCGCGCTGCCGCCCAGCAGCGCCAGGATGGCCAGCGCGCCAGCCGGGTTGTGGCCCGGCGTGTGCGCGCTGTGGCCGCCCGGCAACCCGCGCAGGTAGGCCATCACGGCCGCCGGCCCGCGCACAAAGCTGGCAAAGCGCGCATGCCGCGTGCCGATCAGCCCCCACACCCCTCGAAAGACCACCAGGCCGGCCAGCGTGTAGCCGGCGCTTACGTGCAGCAGGCGCCAGTGTTCGCTCTCGGCGGTGAACCATGCGGCGGCAAAGCTGGCCACCATCAGCCAGTGCACCACGCGCACCGGGGCGTCCCACACCGGCACACGGCGTGGCGGGGCGGTGGCGGCCGTGGCCGGTGCGTGCGCCGCGGCAGCAGGCGTGTCAGCGGGGAATGCGGAGGTCGTGTTCATCGAAGGCTCCCTGGTCGGCGCGCGTGTGGCACGCGGCGCAGTTGGATGGGCTTTTCACGGCGGGCAGCGTCCAGGTGGCGGCGCGCACCTCGCGGTGTTCGCGCTGGAACCAGGCGCTGCGGGTGATGCGGTCTTGCGGCGGCGGCGCGGGATCGCGCTGCACGCGGCGGGAACTGCCGGCATGCGCGCTCAGCCAGTCCGACAGCTGCTTCAACGTGGCGGCATCGAGCGAGGCATCGGTGCCGAAGTGCCGCGGCAGATTGGCCATCAGCCGCTGCCACGAAGCCGCTGGCAGCAGCCCGGGCGGATAGGCGATGTGGCAGGCGGCACATTCCTGCTTGTAGGCCGGCAGCAGCGGCACGGCGGCGCTGCGCGGCTCGTCGGCACGGGCCGCCGGTGGCAGCGCGGCGGCGACCAGCAGCACGCCGGCCAGCCACAGGCCGTGGCCGGACGAGGACGGCCGGGCACCGGGGGGCGTGTGCCAGAACCTCAAGGTGCGCAATCTGGGCAGGATGCGTGGGGCCGGGGCATGGCTCATGTCGGTTCTCCGGGGTCAGGGCTTGAGCGTCAGCAGCCAGGCCAGCACGTCGGCCTTCTCGCCGGTGCTGCACTCGCGGCCCAGCACGTCGTTGCAGTTGCGGCGGAACCACTTCTCCACCTTGGCGGCATCGGTGAAACGCTCGGGGTTGAAGGCCGGCGCCAGCGCGCCGATGGGCTTGCCGGTGGCGGCATGGCGGCCGGGCTGGCCGGGGCTGTCGCCGTGGCAGCTGGCGCAGCGCCACTCGCGCCCCTGCGGCGTGGTGAACAGCTTCTGGCCGCGCGTGGCCGAGGCCGGTGCGCCGGCGGCGGTGCTGTAGCCGGCCAGCAGTTCGGCCGGCGTGGCCGCGTGCGCGGCCGTGCACAGCGCTGCGCACAGGCTGGCGCACAGGGCCAGCGCCCGGGCCGGCCGCAGCGCGCGGCGCGGCAGGCCGCCTTGGAGGTGAGGTGCAGTGTTCATGCCGGGCATGGTGCGCGTCGGCGCTTAGGGCTTTCTTAACCTGCGCGCACCGTGGCGGCCGAACTGCGCGAGCATCCCGGTGGTTTTCTGCCCGCTGCCACCGGCCCTGCGCCGGCACACTGGCCCGGCCATGGCCCATCTCCCCCCGCCCCACAGCCTGCTGGCGCCCTACGCGCCCCCCACCCTGCCCCGCACCGTGCTGGCGGTGGGCACCGCACCACTGCTGGTGCTGCTGGTGTTTGCGCTGGTGGTGCTGCGCGCGATGGACGTGGACACCGCGTTTGCCTGCTTTGCCGCGTGCGCGGTGTGGGTGGCCAGCGAGATGCACGCCTGGCAGCGCGCCACCGACGGCTACAACGCCGACTACGTGCAGCGCCACCTGGCCTGGCGCAGCAGCGACACGCTGGTGAGCCTGGCCACGCACGAGCGCACCTCGGCCGA
>CAYPDO010000853.1:0-2118 GCA_964409495.1 uncultured Bordetella sp. | reverse complement strand
GCGACGATCGTCTGCAGGGGCGTGCGGAACTCGTGCGAGACCTTGGCGATGAACAGGTCCCGTGTGGCCGCCGCTTCGTTGCGTGCGGACTCGGCCGCCAGCTTGGCTTCGGTGAGTTCCAGTTCCGCGAGACGCGCGTGGTCGGCGCGCAGGCGATCGCGTTCGAGCAGCGCTCGCGCGAGCCGTTCGCCCGCAGCCTTCGACAACTGCGCGGATCTGTGCATTGTGAAGCCGAACCCGGCCACGATCGCGGCGAGTCCGATCGACCGCAGGCCGTCGAAAGCAAGATGAGCGATGACCAGTGATGCGACCTGCGGCACGATCATGTACAGGTAGGCACGCCCTGCCAGCGGGGCATACAGGGCCGCCACGCCGGCCGATCCGGCCAGCAGCATCGGGTAAGCGATCTGCGCGACTTCCTTGAGGTGGGGGTAGATCGCCAGCGCGCCGAAGCCCCACATGAGACCAGACAGACCCGCGTTGAGCTCGATCTCTCGTCGTGCCGACAGCGCCGTCGTTTCGTCGAACGGTTCGCGCACGCGGTAGCATTTGCGCATCGACCAGCGCCAGCCCGATGCCGCCAGGCCGAGCGCACCGAAGACCGTTCCCGGAATGCTGAGCCCGGCCTCGAACGCCATGTAGACGACCAAACCGACGGCGGCCAGCAGCAGCGGCACGTTGGCCACGGCCGAGACCACGGCGTTGGCGGTCATCGCGCGCGCCGTCTCGCCGGCGTCGGGGGAGTAGTCCCCGCCGGCAGCCTTGCCCGCGACTTCGACCTGCGGTCCCTCCGCGGCCCTGCCCTGCTCACTCATGGCTCTGTTCGTCCTGAGATTGACCCGTCTGCCTGCTCCAACGGTTCGTCGACCGGTTCTGTTGTCCATGCCCCAGGGTGCTCGGCGTCTGCGCGCCGTCAAGCCCGTCTGCAAGAGGTACGCAGATCGTCTCAACCTGCATCCAACCGCACTGAGGTGAACGCAGAGTTTCCACGTTCCTTCTGCAATGCGGCCCGACCGATCGAAACAGCCCCTGCAAATCGTCATTGCAGCGAGGTGATCGCAGGCTTGCTGCCAACGATCTTCCCGCGGGCCGGCGAACTCGCCGATCGCCCCAACGAGCGAGTTGATGGTTACCCACCAAAGGGGGCCCACTTCGCGGTGCGTCACCACGAGGGTTCGGCGGGTGGGGCCTGGTCCCGTGCGCCGCCCGATACTGGCCACCACAAAACCGAACCAACGGCGCCGCCGTTTGGCTTCTCCTTGCGTTTTCGGCCTTGGCGAAACGGCTCGGACAGGGCAGGCTTGAAGGAAACAACACCTACGCCGTTGGTTCGGTTTTATGATCCCTCACCATGGCCCCCCAAAACCTCGACCTGTTCGACGATGCCGACCCGGCCGACCAGGAACGGACCTTCCAGGAGGCGTTCGACCAATGGCTGGATCACCAGCGCACAGCAGCCGCGCGCAAGATCACGTTGGCCTCCTCCATTCGCTCCTACACGGTCCTCTGGCAGGCGTTTGCCGAGTGGTGCCTGAGCCAATCACCCGTGGTCGGCCTGGACGGCATCAGCGAGTCGGACCTCGGCGCCTTCATCAACAGCCGGCTCGAACCAGCGACCGCGGCCCGCGCAAAGCCCAGCCGACTCAAGGAGGCCGGGAGGTTCACGCCACGGCACGCGTGGCGCTGGCTGAAGCTCATCGACAGCGTGCTGGAGATCCGAGCGCAGGCCTCTGGATCCGCCTCCCCGAACCGAGCGGCGGCGACCCTGCTTCAGTCCCGTGAGGACTGGCTCTATGCCAATGCCAATCGGCACGACGCACTGCCCGACTACCTGGCCCCTGCGGAAGCCCGAATCCTCGTCAACTACCTCTCTGCCGGCCTTCCCCGCTCGGGCCGCCGCGGCGCCGACATTACCTGGCAGGAACTGCGCAACCGGTCTGCCGTCGCGCTGCACCTGGGCTCCGGGTTGACGCCAGGCGATGTCCGGATGCTTCGAGTGACGTCCCCGGTGGTGCGCACGGGCGACGAGAAGGGCGTGCCCGGCACCGTCCACGTGCCGGCGCACGGCGACAGCCCGGAACGTGAAGCACCGGTGATCAAGTGGGCAGGCCGCGTGCT
>CAYPDO010000852.1:0-2119 GCA_964409495.1 uncultured Bordetella sp. | reverse complement strand
GCGCGCCACTGCCGCGAGGCGGGCAGAAAACTGCGCGTGCTGTGGCTGGATGCGCATGCCGACTTCAACACCGATGCGCTGACACCCAGCGGCAACATCCACGGCATGCCGGTGGCCTGCCTGTGCGGCCACGGGCCGCAGGCGCTGATCGAGATCGGCGGCGTGGTGCCGGCCATCAGCCCGAAGTGGGTGCGCCAGATCGGCATCCGCTCGGTGGATGCCGGCGAGAAGCGCTTCGTGCACCAGATGGGCCTGGAGGTGTTCGACATGCGCTTCATCGACGAGCACGGCATGCGCCATGCCATGGAACTGGCGCTGGCCACGCTGGACGCCAACACCCACCTGCATGTGAGCTTCGACGTCGACTTCCTCGACCCCGGCATCGCGCCCGGCGTGGGCACCACGGTGCGCGGCGGCCCCAGCTACCGCGAGGCCCAGCTGTGCATGGAGATGATTGCCGACACCGGCCGCCTGGCCAGCCTGGACGTGATGGAGCTGAACCCGGCGCTGGATGTGCGCAACCAGACCGCCGAGCTGGCGGTGGACCTGATCGAGAGCCTGTTCGGCAAGAGCACGCTGATGCGCGACCGCGGCTGACGCCGCCGCGCGGCACCGCGCCCGGGTGGCCGCGCCAGGCGATGGCTCCTCGCCGCGCCGGCCCATGGCTCCTGTGGGCGATGGCGCCGGCCGGCCTTGTGGCGACGATGACCGACCGTTCCACTTCCCGTGCATCGCCCGCCATGTCCACCCTTCCGTCCCGGCCTGCGCCCGCGGCCACCACCGCCACGGCCGTCACCCGCGCTTGTCGCCACACCGCCCTGGGCCTGCTGGCTGCCGCCAGCCTGGCCGGCGCCACCAGCCCGGCCGCCGCAGCGCCGGCCAGCGGCGAACGCCGCATCCGCGTGTCGCTGCAGATCGAGCAGCAGCGCGAGGCCGGCATCGCCGTCCTCGGCGGCAGCGGCCGGCAGCGCCTGAGCCAGCGCCTGGACTACGCCGTGACCCTGGTCAGCGATGGCACGCCGGCGGTGAACAACCCGCTCGACCCCGAGGACAGCGCACGCCAGCTGGCCCGCGCCCAGGCCCGCCAGCAGAAGGTGGATGCCGCGCTGGCGCGCCAGCGCGCCCAGGCCGGTGGCGCGCCCGCGGCCCCCGACATGGCGGCGCTGCAGGCCCAGGCCCAGCAGCTGCTGGCGCGCTGCGGCCAGAACCAGGACTGCCTGATGCGCGAGGCCGCCGCCCTGCAGGCGCAGTGGATGACCGGCGCGGCCGGCACGGCAGGCGCCGGCCGCAGTGGCGGCCGCCTCAGCGCCGCCCAGGGCGCCGCGCTGCAGACCTATGCCGCCGACTGGCGTGCCTGCGAGAAGCGCCACCCCGAAGGCGCCGCGCGCCGCAGCTGCCAGGACGAGGCCCGCCGCCGCGCCGGCGGCACGCCCGACGCCAGCGACCACGACGACGACATCGTCGAAACGCCCTACCTGCACTTCAGCGGCGCCGGCGCCTGCGATGTCCGCGCCCAGGTGCGGCTCAGCGACACCCGCCGCGGCGAAAGTGGCGACGTGCAGGGCATGGTGCCCTTCGAGCAGACCCGCCAGGCAGACGACGTGCACCCTGCGCTCACCGAGTGCGGCCGGCAGATGGCCGTGCTGGACACGCGCAGCGGCACGCTGTGGCTGGGCAGCGGCCTGCCGATGCCGGCGGCCCATGTGGCCTACCGGCACCTCTACGGCGGCAAGCCAATCCAGCAGGGCGAGCAACTGCAGACCCTCGACTGGCACGAGGCCACCCGCTGGCTGCAGGGCCGGCTGCAGCAGCTCACACGCAGCGGCAGCGACAGCGTCAGCCTGCCGGCCGGCCCTGGCGCAGACGCCCGTGCCGACGGCCAGACCCGCGTGCAGCTGCGTTGGACGGTCGACGGGCTCTGAGCGCCCCGGCGACGGCGTGCGCGGCCGGCATCGGCAACACGGGCTCCGGCTGTCGCCTGGGCGACGCCGCGTCTAGGTGTGATCCTCCAGGCCCCGGTGGGCCGGCCCGGGCTACGCTCGCGGCCCATGAACGCCGCACCCCGTCCGCATCCCGAGGCTGGCCTGCCATGGTGAGCCGCCGCCGCATCCTGCTGGGC
>CAYPDO010000851.1:1135-2120 GCA_964409495.1 uncultured Bordetella sp. | reverse complement strand
ACCTCGGCAAGCCCTATGCCGAGGACGAGTTGCTGGGCCTGGTGGCCGGCTACGCCCGTCGCGCGGCGCCCGCCGCCGCCTGAGGCCAGCCCCGGCCGGCGCGTGGGGGCCGCTCAGCCGCCGATCGCGCGCGACTTCACCACCGCAAAACGCGCCAGCGTCTGCTCGCGCGCCGCGGCATGGTCGACGATGGGCGCCGGGTAGTCGCGGCCCAGCACCACGCCGGCGGCCGCCAGGTCCACCGGCCGCGCCAGCCAGGGCGCGTGGATCAGCTTGGGCGCCAGGCGTGCCAGCGGTGGCAGGTAGCGCTGGATGAAGCGGCCCTCGGGGTCGAACTTCTCGCTCTGGCTCACCGGGTTGAAGATGCGGAAAAAGGGTTGCGCATCGCAGCCGGTGGAGGCCGCCCACTGCCAGCCGCCGTTGTTGGCGGCCAGGTCGAAATCGTTCAGGTGGGTGGCGAAATAGGCCTCGCCCCGGCGCCAGTCGATGCCCAGATCCTTGACCAGGAAGCTGGCCACCACCATGCGCAGGCGGTTGTGCATGTAGCCGGTCTGGTTGATCTGGGCCATGGCGGCATCCACCAGCGGGTAGCCGGTGCGGCCCTCGCACCAGGCGGCAAACAAGGCCTCGGCGGCCTTGCCGTGGGCCCACTTGATGGCGTCGTACTCGGGCCGGAAGGCATGGCCCACCACGCGCGGGTGGTGGTGCAGCACCTGGTGGTAGAAGTCGCGCCAGACCAGCTCGCTCAGCCACACCTCTGCGCCGCGCGAGCCGCCCTGCATGCGTTGCCAGGCCTCGCGCGCCAGCCGCCGGATCGACAGCGTGCCGAAGCGCAGGTGGGTGCTCAGGTAGCTGGGGCCCTTGACGGCCGGGTAGTCGCGCGTCTCGTGGTAGCCGTCGATGCGCTGGTCGAGAAAGTCGTCCAGCAGCGCCAACGCGCCGCTGCTGCCGGTGGGCAGCTTCAGCTGGTGCAGGTTAGTGGTCT
>CAYPDO010000851.1:888-1125 GCA_964409495.1 uncultured Bordetella sp. | reverse complement strand
GCCGATGTCGGCCAGCGTGGGCACCGGCCGGGCCAGCGCCGGCGGGCGTGGCGCCAGGTGGCGCGCATGGCGGGCCACCGGGTAGGGCCGCAGGTAAAAGCCGTCGCCGCGCGGGTGGCCGGCGGCGGCCAGCTTCTTCAGCCAGGCGTTCTTGTAGGGCGTGAACACGCCGTAGGGGCTGCCGGTGGCGGTGAGCACCTCGCTGCGCTCGAACACCACGTGGTCCTTGGCGGTGTG
>CAYPDO010000851.1:0-878 GCA_964409495.1 uncultured Bordetella sp. | reverse complement strand
AGCACGATGCCGGCATCGGCCAGCCGGCCGCGCACCGTGGCATCGCGCGCCAGCGCGGCGGGCTCGTCGTCGTGGGCGCAGTACACGGCCTGCACGCCCAGTTCGGCGGCCAGCGCCGGCAGCTCGGCCTCGGCATGGCCGTGGCGCACGATCAGCCCGGCCTCGGCCACGCCGTGCGCCTGGCCCAGTGCGCGCAGCTGGGCGTCCAGATCCACCAGGCTGTCGCGGATGAACTCGACGCGGCGGTCGGCGCGTGGCAGGGCATCGAGGATGCCGCGGTCGAACACGAAGGCGCAGAACACCTGCCGGGCCTGGGTGAGCGCGTGGTACAGCGCGGCATGGTCGTCGGCGCGCAGGTCGCGGCGAAACCACACCAGCGCCCGCGCCAGCGCCGGATCGGCCGTGCCGGAAGGGCCGGCCGCGTGCGGCGCCGGGTGGGGATGCTGAGCGTGGGGGGCGGAGTTCACGGCCAGCAGTGTGGCGCAACTTAGAATCCCGCCATGTCCGCGGACCGCCTGAACCTTGCGAACCAGTTCCTGATCGCCATGCCGGGCATGGCCGACGACACGTTTGCCGGTGCCGTGGTCTACCTGTGCGAGCACACCGAGAAGGGCGCGCTGGGCCTGGTGATCAACAAGCCCATCGACATCAAGCTGAAGAACCTGTTCGAGAAGGTCGAGTTGAAGCTCGACCGCGGCGAACTGGGCGAACAGCCGGTGTTCTTCGGCGGCCCGGTGCAGACCGAACGCGGTTTCGTGTTGCACGAGCGCCGGGCCGAAGGCGCCAGCGCCTTCAACAGTACGCTCTCGGTGCCCGGTGGCCTGGAGATGACCACCAGCAAGGACGTGCTCGAAGCCATGGCCGAAGGCAGCGGCCCA
>CAYPDO010000850.1:0-2124 GCA_964409495.1 uncultured Bordetella sp. | reverse complement strand
GGCGGCCTCGGCCGCGGCCACCACCTCGCGCGGGTTCAGCAGCTTCAGGTTCAGCGCGGCCGACAGCTGCGAGTGGTACAGCCCGGCATCACCAGGCCAGATGGCATCCTGGTAGCGGCCGAACAGCGGCAGCCGTTCCTCGACGAAGGCCTGGAGCGCCTGCAGTGCCTGGGCCCGCGTGAGCGGCCAGGCAAAGCTGCGCAACTGCCCGGGATGGGCCGCGAAGCGGGCCTCGACCAGCGCGATGACCTCGCGGGTCAGGGCATCGGGTGCGAACTGCACGCGCGGCGGCAGCAGCCCCGGCCCGGCGGCACCGAATGATTCGCGGTTCTCGGCGTCGAAGTTCCAGCGCCCGCCCTCGGGCTGGTCGCCGTCCATCAGCACGCCGTGGCGCTGGCGCTGCTCGCGGTAGAAGAACTCCAGCCGCAGTGTTTTGCGCGCCCTGGCATGCGCGGCAAAGTCGCGCACGGTGCAGAAGAAGTGGCGGTCTTCGCGGATCTCCAGCGGCAGCGCGGCCTGTGCCGCCACCGCGCGCAGCGCCTGCAGCACGCGCCAGTCGCCCGGCGCGGTCAGCAGCAGGCGCGCGGGCCGCAGCCGCGCGATGTCGGCCTGCAGCTGGGCCTGCAGGCTGCCGGCATTGCCGTCGTCGTCCAGCCGGGTGTAGTGCAGCGGGCAGCCGGCCTCGCGCAGCGCCAGCGCGAAGTGCCGCATC
Source organism: uncultured Bordetella sp. (assembly GCA_964409495.1). Taxonomy (GTDB): domain Bacteria; phylum Pseudomonadota; class Gammaproteobacteria; order Burkholderiales; family Burkholderiaceae_C; genus Pseudaquabacterium. The sequence goes on along the minus strand of CAYPDO010000850.1, from coordinate 1,412 downwards.
GCGGCGATGAACAGCGCGATGCGCGGCTTGCTGGACCAGACATGGGTGGATTCGTCGGCCACCTCGGCCATCCACACCGCGTCCTGCGCCGGGTCGAAGCCGTCGAAGGCCGCGGCCTGCAGGTCGAGCTGGTCGCCCAGCAAGACGAGCAGCGTGCGCAGTTCAGCCGCCATGGGCGGGCCGGCGCTGGCGGCAGGCGTCGGAGCAGAACTTCACCTCGTCCCAGTGGCGGGCCCAGCGGCGGCGCCAGCTCATCGGCCTGCCGCAGGCCGCACAGGGCTTGCTGGGCAGGCCGGCCTTGTTGCCGCGATGGCCCTGCCGCTGCGGCGCGCGGGTCACCGGCCGCCTCCATCGGCTGAAGCCGTCGCCGCGCCGCAGGGCACCGGCGGCGGCGCCGGTTCGCCGCGCAGCGCCTGCAGCAGGGCCCGGGCCGACAACCAGGCGCCTTCGGCCCCGGTGCCACCCAGGAAATCGCCGCACACACCCAGGCCCAGTGCGTCATCCCACCAGCACAGGCCGTCTGCGGCGCTGCCGGCGCCGCGCGGCAATGCATAGCGCCAGCGGTGCGCAACGGCATGGCGCCAGTGCACCGGCGCACCCAGCAGCGCGTCCAGCGCCGCCTGCAACTGCGCCTGCACCCAGCCGGCATCGCGCTCGAGGTGGCGGCGGCTCCAGCCGGCCCGTGCATGCAGCACCCAGTGCCGCTGCCCCGGCGTCGCCTGGCGGCCGGGGCGCAGATCGTTGCGCAGCACGCAGGCCAGGACACTTGCACGCGGTTGCCACAGCGACCACGGGGCGGGCCGGGCAGCGGCGGTGACCGCCGCATCACCGCTGTCCACGTCATCGGCCACGCCCATCAGTGTCCAGCACGGCTGCATCGCGGTGATGGCGGCATGGCGCGCCCAATCGGGCCGGTGCGGGGCCAGCAGGGGCGCCGCCTGTGCGGGGGGCAGGGCGACCAACACACGGTCGACCGGCTGCGCGTGCAACTGTCCGTTCAGCCAGAGCTGCCAGCCGTGGTCGCTGCGCTGCAGCGCGGTGACCGTGGTGGACCACTGCGCCGCCACCGCGCCGAGCAGCTGCCGGCACCAGGTCGACATGCCCGGCACCGCCACCACGAGGCGGCCGCCGCACTCCAGCGGCAGGCTGTCGGGTGCCAGCGCCGGCCGCCACTCGGCCAGCCAGCCGGCCTGCAGGCCATCGTCCAGCACCGCCTGGAACGCCGCCGACTTGGCGCCGATGCCGACGGCGCCATGGTCCAGCGCCGTGGTGTGGTGCCCGCCCTGCGCGTCCTGCCAATTCAGTCGCCGGGTGGCCAGCCGGCCACCCGGCCCGCGGGCCTTGTCGAACACCTGCACCGCGTGGCCGGCCTGGGCCAGGGCGGCGGCGCAGCTGGCCCCGGACAGACCGGC
>CAYPDO010000849.1:0-2126 GCA_964409495.1 uncultured Bordetella sp. | reverse complement strand
CGCTGGCGGTGCCCCCTGGGGGGAGGCGCCGAAGGCGCTTCGGGGGGGATTCATTTCATGCGCCATGGTCACGCGCCGCGGTCGAGGGCGGCGCGCACGGCGTCCCGGCCGTGTCTTGGCCGGGCCGGTTCTTCTGCCGCAGCGTCTCGCGCACGGCGTCCACGCCCACCGCCCAGTGCAGCAGTGGCGCACGCTGCTGCGCAGCCTGGCTGGTTTCGCAGGCCGCCAGGCAGCGGCCGCACTGCACGCACGAAAACATCATGCGCTTGATGTCGCGCGGGTGCAGGCGCATCGGACAGGCGTTGTCGCATGCCGAGCCCGACGGCGGCGCGCACGTCTTGCATTCGCGCGCCGCCTCGCGGCGGAAGGCCACCACCATGCCGCGCGGGTTGGCCATCCAGGCCAGGCTCTGGAACAGGCCCACGGCGCAGCCGAAGCGGCAGAACAGGTGGCGCGCGAACGCGAACTCCAGCGTGAACACCGCGCTGGCGATGGCCAGGAAGCGTGCCTGGTTGGGTGTGAGCGTGCCGTGCCACAGGCCGCCCCAGAGCTCGGCCGGCGGCAGCAGGTAGCTCAGCAGCGTGATGGCCCAGGTGAAGCCCAGCAGCGCGCAGGCCAGCGCAAACAGCGGCCACCAGCGGCGCTGCGCCTGCTGGCCCGGGCGCAGCGTGGGCCGCGTGTCCCACACGCTGAACTTGCCGGCCGCGCGGTGCAGCAGGCCGTTGAGCAGTTCCACCATCGAGAAATGCGGGCACAGCCAGCCGCAATACAGCCGGCCGTGGCGCCAGGCCACGCCCAGCACGGCGGCCACCAGCACCAGGGCCGGCAGAAAGCCGCGCAGCAGCATGGCCAGCGCCGTCTCGGTGGCCGTGGCCCGGCCCTGCTGGAAGGCGTCCAGCCCCAGGCTCCAGCGCTGGCCCAGGAACCACAACTGCGCCTCGTGCAGGTCGAAGCGCAGCCAGTCGAGCGCCGGCGCCACCAGAAACAGCACGAAGAACGCGAACTGGAGGATGCGGCGGCGGCGCTGCAAGATGCATCACCCCAGCACCGCGGCCACCACCTCGGCCAGCGCGGCCAGCGTGGCGGGCTCGTCGCTGAGCGCCTGCACGATGGCGGCCTGGCAGGCGGCGCGCAAGGGCAGGCCGCTGGCGGCCAGGCGGGCCGCCATCACCAGCAGGCGGGTGCTGGCGGTCTCTTCGAGGTCATGGTCGCTCAGGCGGCGCAGCGCCTGCGCCAGCGCCACCAGGCGCTGCGCGGTGGCCGCGTCCACGCCGCCCTCGGTGGCCACGATGCGGCGCTCGACCTCGGGCGCCGGGTAGCCGAAGTCCAGCGCCACGAAGCGCTGGCGCGTGCTGGGCTTCAGACCCTTGAGCACATTCTGGTAGCCGGGGTTGTACGAGATCACCAGCATGAAGCCGGGCGCCGCGGCGATCAGTTCGCCGGTGCGCTCGATCGGCAGCACGCGCCGGTCGTCGGCCAGCGGGTGCAGCACCACGGTGGTGTCCTTGCGCGCCTCGACCACCTCGTCGAGGTAGAGAACAGCGCCCTGGCGCACCGCGCGGGTCAGCGGGCCGTCGCTCCAGACCGTGTCGCCACCGGTGATCAGGTGGCGGCCCACCAGGTCGGCGGCGCTGAGGTCGTCGTGGCAGCTCACGGTGACCAGCGGCCGCCCCAGCCGGTGGGCCATGTGCTCGACGAAGCGGGTCTTGCCGCAGCCGGTGGGGCCCTTGATCAGCAGCGGCAGGCCGCAGACCGCGGCATGCTGGAACAGTGCGCATTCGTCGCCCTGGGGGGCGTACCAGGGCGCCTGCCCTTCGGCGGTGCGCACGCTGCGCAGCTCGGCGAGGTCCATCATCGGCTCCAGACCGGGCGCGGCATCAGGCGCCCCGCAGCGGGCTGGCCGGGCTGGCCAAGGCGCCGGCGCCGGCGCCCACGGCCGCGCGCTCGTCGGCCGTCTCGCCGACGAAGAAGCTCACCAGGTAGGCGATCAGGCCCACCAGAAAGCCCACGCCGCCGGCGACGCGCAGCCAGTAGAAGAACACCAGCTGGTCCTGCGTGGCCATGAAGCCCAGCGCGCCGCTGGTGGGCAGGCGCTGCAGCCACACCTGCAGGATGCCGGCACCGGT
>CAYPDO010000848.1:0-2141 GCA_964409495.1 uncultured Bordetella sp. | reverse complement strand
CATCGCGGGCTCAGGCTTTCTGGGGGCGGTGACGCGCCACGCGCGCCGCACCCGACTGCACATGGCCGCGCACGCCGGCGCGCTGCTTGTACCAGCGCGGCACGGCACTGCGCTTGAGGCGCCAGCGCTTGTTGGGGCGCTGGTATTGCGGCGCGATGTCGGGCAGATCCAGGCTGGGCATGCTGCTGCCATCGGCCACGCCGCTGTCGCCAAAGCCGTTGGCCAGGCCGCTGAACTGGTCGTTGAAGGACTGCTGGGCCTCGTTGAGGTCGTTGCGCACCGAGGCTTCGACGTCGTGTGCGGCAGTCTCGAACTGCGACTTCATCTTCTGCAGTTCTTCCAGCTCGATCGAGCGGTTGACCTCGGCCTTCACGTCGGCCACGTAGCGCCGCGCCTTGCCCAGCAGCGTGCCCACGGTGCGGGCCACCTTGGGCAGCTTCTCGGGGCCGATGACGATCAGCGCCACGGCGCCGATCAGCGCGATCTTGTCGAATCCGAAATCGATCATGCGAAGGGCTCGGGGCGGGAGGCCGGGCCGCCGCAGCCCACTGGTGCGCGCAGGCCGGGGCCGTCGTCAGGGCAGCGTGCGGCCTCGGCCGTGAGGGCGGGTGTCAAGACTTGGTCTTGGCCTCGACGTCCACGGTACCGGCGTCGGCCGTCTTCTGCTGATGCGGCACCTGGGCGGGGGCATCTGCCGGAGCGGCAGCGCCACCGTCCTTCATGCCGTCCTTGAAGCCCTTGACGGCCGCGCCCAGGTCGCCACCGACGTTCCTCAGCTTCTTGGTACCGAAAACCACCACCACGACGGCCAGCACGATGAGCCAGTGCCAGATGCTGAATGAACCCATGACGAACTCCTGGAGAAACCTGAGGCGTAAACGACGATTCTAGGGGTTGGCGCCCTGCCCGCCTGGTGAGACCGGTGCGATCAACCTTTGTTCCAGGGGCGTGGCCCGCCCATCACATGCAGGTGCAAGTGCATCACCTCCTGCATGCCGTCGCGGCCGGTGTTGATGACATGGCGAAAGCCGTTGCTCACGCCCAGCTCGCGCATCAGCCGCGGCGTCACGGCCATCATGCGGCCCAGCAGCTCGGCGTGCGTGTCATCCACCTCGGCCATGCTGACGATGTGGACCTTGGGAATGACCAGGATGTGCACCGGCGCCCACGGGTGGATGTCGTGGAAGGCCAGCAGGTGGTCGTCTTCGTGGACCTTCTTCGCCGGGATCTGCCCGGCAACGATCTTGCAGAAGATGCAGTTCGTGTCCATGTCAGCCCCTCGTCCGCCGGGTACGTCGGCCGATCCCCCGAGGGGGTGAGCCGCATGCGGCGAACGGCCGGCTTGGGAGCGGCCCGGCGCTCGGCCCGCTCGCGTCTGAGTGTGGTTGTTTCATGTCGGTCGTCATTGTGGTGGTCAGGCCCCAGGCGGCGCGCTGCGGCGGGCAAACTCTTCCAGGCCCGACAGGCCTTCGCGCCGCGCCAGCTCGGCCAGCACATCGGCCGGCTCGAGGTCGAACTGCGCCAGCGCGATGATCGAGTGGAACCACAGATCGGCCACCTCGTAGACGATCTTGGCGCGGTCGCCGTCCTTGGCGGCCATCACCGTCTCGGTGGCCTCTTCGCCCACCTTCTTGAGGATGGCGTCGGTGCCCTTGCTGAACAGCCTGGCCACATAGCTGGTCTCGGGGTCACCGCCATTGGCCGGCTTGCGGCTGGCAATCACCGCGGCCAGGCGGGCCAGCATGTCCTGCGAGTAAATGGAAGAGCTCATTTCTTGTAGATCTGCGCGGGGTCCTGGAGCACCGGCTCCACGGCCTGCCATTGGTGGCCGCCGGCCGGCTGGGTTTCCAGGCGGTGGTAGAAGCAGCTGTGGCGGCCGGTGTGGCAGGCGATGCCGGGATCGTGCCCGAGTTGTGTGACCTTCAGCAGCACGACGTCGGCATCACAGTCCAGGCGCATCTCATGCACCTGCTGGAAGTGGCCGCTTTCCTCGCCCTTGTGCCACAGGCGCTGGCGCGAGCGGCTGTAATACACCGCCTGGCGCAGTTCGGCGGTGCGCGCCAGGGCCTCGCGGTTCATCCAGGCAAACATCAGCACGTCGCCGCTGTCCGCCTCCTGGGCGATCACCGGCACCAGGCCGT
>CAYPDO010000847.1:0-2143 GCA_964409495.1 uncultured Bordetella sp. | reverse complement strand
GGGCTGAGCGTGGTGCTGGCCGGCCAGCCCAACGTGGGCAAGAGCAGCCTGCTCAACGCGCTGGCCGGCGCCGAGCTGGCCATCGTGACGGCCATCCCCGGCACCACGCGCGACAAGGTGAGCCAGACGATACAGATCGAAGGCGTGCCGCTGCATGTGATCGACACCGCCGGCCTGCGCAGCGATGACGAGGCCGCCGACGAGGTCGAGCGCATCGGCATTGCGCGCAGCTGGGCGGCCATTGCCGAGGCCGATGCGGTGATCTTCCTGCACGACCTGACCCGCCGCGGCCAGCCTGGCTACGAGGCCGCCGAGGCCGAGATTGCCCGGCGCCTGGCCACGCACGGCGTGCAGCGCCTGGTGCATGTGCACAACAAGTGCGACGGCGTGGGCGCCGAGGCCGTGGCCGCGCTGCCGGCCGGCGAAATGGCGCTCAGCGCCAAGGCCGGCGAAGGGCTGGAGTCGCTGCGGCAGGAACTGCTGCGCCGCGCTGGCTGGCAGACCGCCGCCGAGGGCGTGTTCATCGCGCGCCGCCGCCATGTGCAGGCGCTGGAGCGCACGGCCGAGCACCTGGCGCTGGCGGTCGAACACGCCGCGGTGGCCGATGCGGCGCTGGACCTGTTCGCCGAGGAACTGCGCCTGGCGCACGAAGCGCTGGGCGAGATCACCGGGCGCTTCAGCGCCGACGATCTGCTGGGTGTGATCTTCAGCAGCTTTTGCATCGGCAAGTGAACCGGCCTGGCCGGCCGCCCCCCAGTTCTTGGAGCGCTCCGGGCCCATCGTGTCGGGTGCTGCATCGATCATCGGCACACCGGCGCGATGGGGCGCCAACACGCAACAAGGGGAACCGCGATGCAGAGCGTTCGACGTCAATGGGCCCGGCATGTGCAGGCCGGTGTCGTGGTGGTCTCGGCCGTGCTGACCGGCTGCGGTGGCGGCGGTGACGATGCCGGCACGCCGTTGAACACGGTCTAGGACATGGATGCGCTTGCCACGCGCATGGCCACCACCGCCAACCGCTTCGAGGGCCTGTCCGGCACCGACAACCTGGGCAACCGCTACACGGCATCCATCGTCAACGCCCCAGCCGCAGACGGTCAGTTCGAGGGCCAGACGCGGCGCTCGTACACCAGCACCCAGACGCTGACGCCGGCGGGCGGTGCTTCGGAAACCGTGGTCGGACGCATCTACTTCGGCAGTGCCCCGTATCGCCAGTACGGCGCCGAGGCCGCAGACCAGCCCTACACCGTGATCAGCCAGACTGCCAACCTGCCAACGGCGGCGCGCGTCGGGCAAAGCGGAAGCGTTGGCACCTATGTGGCCTATGCCGACGGCAGCAAGACCAATGTGGAGGCCAATGCCACGCTGGGCTGGTCGATCGAAGCGGCCTCGGGCACCGAAGCCTGGGCCTGCATGGTCACCACCTCGCGCGATGTGGGCGCCACCAGCGATGTGGTCGAGAAAACCTGCATCCGCACCAACGCCGCTGGCGACTTGCTGGCGGCGCGCATCAGCATCAGCATGGCCGGCTTCAGCGTGACGCTGCAGTGAGCGGCCGCGTGCCTGCTCCGGCGCGCGCCGGCCGGGCAAGCCGCCGGCTGCCGCCGGCGCCGCTCAGTGCCCGGCGAAATCCACCAGCGTGAACAGTGGCAGGCCGGCCTCGCGCAGGCGCTGCGAGCCGCCCAGCTCGGGCAGGTCGACGATGGCCGCGCCTTCGATCACCGTGGCGCCCAGCTTCTGCAGCAGGCGCATGCCGGCGGTCATGGTGCCGCCGGTGGCGATCAGGTCGTCGATCAGCACCACGCGGTCGCCGGGCTTCACGGCGTCGGTGTGCATCTCCACGGTGGCGCTGCCGTATTCAAGCTCGTAGTTCTCCTCCACCGTGGTGTAGGGCAGCTTGCCCTTCTTGCGGATGGGCACGAAGCCCACGTTGAGCTCGTAGGCCACCACCGCACCGATGATGAAGCCGCGCGCATCCAGCCCGGCGATGGCATCGGGCCTGGCGTCGAAGTAGCGGTGCACGAACTCGTCGATCAGCACGCGGAACACCTTGGGGTTCTGCAGCAGCGGCGTGATGTCGCGGAACTGCACGCCCGGCGCCGGCCAGTCGGGCACGGTGCGGATGTGGTCGCGGATGTAGTCG
>CAYPDO010000846.1:0-2147 GCA_964409495.1 uncultured Bordetella sp. | reverse complement strand
GCCGAGGCCGGCGCGCCGCGCGCCGACAGCCGGGCCGACGCCACGCGCCGCCGCGCCCGGCGGGCCGACGACACGCGCGGCCGCGCGCCCTTCATGCTGCCCTTTCGCGCCGAGGCGCTGTTCAGCTGGTCGGAGCTGGTCAAGCTCGACCGCGCCACCGACGACGACGAGAACCCCGACGCGCTGGCCGCCGCCGCCGATCTGGCGCAGCTGAGCCTGGCCCGCAATGGCCAGGCCTGCGCCTCGCGCGTGAAGTTCGACCTCGACCTGCCCAGCGCCGCGGCCGACGACCTGCCGCTGGGCGCCGGCCAGTCGCTGCCCGAGTGGGACTGCAGGCGCCAGCAGCTGCGCCCCGCGCACTGCAGCGCGCAGCTGCGCATCGCGCGGCCTGGCGAGCCCTTCGTGCCCACGCCGGCGCTGCGCGCCACCGCGCAGCGTGTGCGCCGGCGCATCGAGGGGCTGCGCGCCGCGCCGCAGTGGCGGCGGGGCCAGGCCCAGGGCGAGGCCATCGACCTCGACGCCTGGGTGCGCCACGCCAGCGGCGGCGCGCAGGCCGGTCAGGCAGCGCTGCGCGATGCCGCACCGCCGGTGTATGCCCAGCGCCAGCGCCAGGGGCGCAGCCTGGCCACGCTGCTGCTGGCCGACCTGAGCCTGTCCACCGACGCCTATGTGCCCGGCGTGGACGCCCAGGGCCGCGCGCAGCGCGTGATCGACGTGGTGCGCGACGCGCTCTACGTGTTCGGCGAGGCGCTGGCCGGCACTGGCGATGCGTTCGAGATGCTGGGCTTCAGCTCGGTGCGCCGGCAGAACGTGCGCATCCAGCACCTCAAGGGCTTCGACGAGGCCTGGGGCAGCGCCGCGCGTGATCGCGTGGGGGCCATCCGGCCCGGCTACTACACGCGCATGGGGGCGGCCATCCGCGTGGCCACGCAGCGCCTGCAGGCGCGGCCCGAGCGCCAGCGCCTGCTGCTGCTGCTGACCGACGGCAAGCCCAACGACCTGGATGTCTACGAGGGCCGCTACGGCCTGGAAGACACGCGGCACGCCGTGCGGGCGGCGCAGGCCGCCGGGCTCACGCCCTTTGCCGTGACCATCGACAGCCAGGCGCACGACTACCTGCCGCACCTGTTCGGCCAGCGTGGCTGGGCCCTGGTGCGCCGGCCGGCCGATCTGGTGGGGCGGCTGGCGCAGTTGCATGCGCAGTGGCTGCGCTGAGCCGCAGTCCGCGCCGGCCCCGGCGGGCGCCTTGACTTCAGTCAATTCTGGCGCCCAGGCAGGGCGCCAGAATGCGCCGCTGCCCCCCTGGAAGGATGAGCCTTGGAAACGCGTCCGTTCGACGTGCCGCGCTACCTGTCGGTGCTGCCGCTGTTCAACGACATGAGCCGCCCCGAACTGGAGCGCCTGGCGCAGGGCTGCGCACTGCGCCGGCTGGTGCGTGGCGACATGGTGTTCCGTGTTGGCGACCCCTGCGAGGCCTTCCATGTCACGGTGGTCGGCCAGGTCAAGCTGTTTGCCATTTCGCCGGCCGGGCAGGAGAAGGTGATCGAGCTGATCGGCCCCGGCCACAGCTTTGCCGAGGCGCTGATGTTCACCGACCGGCCCTGCATCGTGAACGCGCAGGCGCTGGCCGACACGCTGCTGCTCACGGTGGCCAAGCAGGCCGTGCTGGGCGAGATCGACCGCGACCCGCGGTTTGCGCTGCGCATGCTGGCCGGCCTGTCACGCCGGCTGCACGGCCTGGTCAACGATGTGCAGGCCTATGCGCTGCACAGCGGCATGCAGCGCGTGATCGGCTACCTGCTGCGCGACCACATCGGCGACAGCCCGGCCGACGACGACGAGGGCGATGCACCCGCAGCGCCGCCGGTGTCGCCGGCGCGGGGGATGGTCACGGTGTCGCTGCCGGCCAGCAAGGCCACCATCGCCTCGCGCCTGTCGCTCACGCCCGAGTACTTCTCGCGCGTGCTGCACGAGCTGGAGGCCGAGGGCCTGATCGAGATCGACAAGCGCGACATCCGCATTCCCGATCCCGTGGCACTGGCGCGCTTCCAGCCGGCTTGATCCTCTGGTCTGCGCCCGAAGCGGCTGCCGGGGGGGTATTTGCTTTGGCGCGAACCGGACGCGCAGGAACCGTCGCGAGCGGGCAG
>CAYPDO010000845.1:0-2148 GCA_964409495.1 uncultured Bordetella sp. | reverse complement strand
TGGCGCGCGCCGATGACCAGCACACGCTGATCCTGGGCCACATCGGCACGCTGGCGGTCAACCCGTACATCTTCGACAAGCTGCCCTATGACCCGGTGAAGGATTTCCGCGCCATCTCGCTGCTGGCCAAGGTGCCCAGCCTGTACCTGGTGCGGCCCGACCTGCCGGTGAAGAACCTGCGCGAGCTGATCGCCTTTGCCAAGAAGAACCCCGGCAAGCTGAACTACGGCTCGGCCGGCAACGGCAGCGCCGGCCACCTGGCGATGGAATACCTGAAGATGGCCAGCGACACCTTCATGCTGCATGTGCCCTACCGCGGCACCGGGCCGCAGCTCACCGACCTGCTGGCCGGCCGGCTGGATGTGGCCTCGGTGGGTGCGCCGGCGGTGATGCAGTTCATCCACACCGGCAAGCTGCGCTGCGTGGCCACCGGCACCACGCAGCGCCTGGCCCAGCTGCCCGACGTGCCCACGGTGGCCGAGCAGGGTTTCCCGGGCTTCGAGATGACCCAGTGGTACGGCCTGCTGGCGCCGGCCTCGCTGCCGCAGGCCGCCGCCGACCGGCTGGCCACGGCCACCGTGGCCGCGGTGCGCGCGCCGGCCACCGTGGAGCGCCTGAACACCGACGCCGCCATCCCGGTGGGCAACACGCCGGCCGAGTTTGCGCGGTTCGTCGCCGTGGAGCAGCAGCGCTGGAAGGCGGTGGTGGTGCGCGCGAAGATCAAGCCCGACTGATCCGCGCGCCGCGCCGCGCCGCGGCGTGCGTGGCTGCCTGGCGCTATCATCGTCCGCGGCCATCGCGCAGTACCCCGCACAGCCCCTGCGGATGGTCAGTCGGCGGCCCTGACCGAGGCCTGCGCCCACCCCATGACCGCCCCACCGCCGAGTGCTGCCGACGAGGCCACGCTGCAGGCCGCCATTGCCGATGCACGGCGGCTGGCTGCGCTGCAGGCCACGGCCCTGCTCGACACGCCGCCCGAGGCTTGCTTCGACCGCCTCACGCGCCTGGCCACGCGCATCATCGGCGCGCCGGTGTCGTTCATGACCCTGGTCGACGAGGGCCGCGACTTCTACAAGAGCCACAGCGGCTTCGCCGAGCCGCTGGCCAGCACGCGCCAGCTCGAGGGGCGAACCTTCTGCCACTTCGCGCTGGTGTGCGACGGGCCGCTGGTGCTCGACGATGTCACCGCCTGCCCGGGCTTTCGCGAGGTGCCCACGGTGCGCTCGCTGGGCATCCGCGCCTATGCCGGCGTGCCGCTGCTCAGCGACGACGGCCTGTGCCTGGGCAGCTTCTGCGCGGTGGATTTCGCGCCGCGGCACTGGCGCGAGCAGGATGTCGAGCTGCTCACCGAGCTGGCCCATGCGGCGCTGCGCGAGATCGGACTGCGCCAGGCGCTGCGCCGCGCCGAGGCGGCCAGCCGTGCCAAGAGCGCCTTCCTGTCGAACATCAGCCACGAGATCCGCACGCCGATGAACGCCATCGTCGGCCTGAACCACCTGATGACGCGCGACAGCCGCGATCCGCTGCAGCGCGATCGCCTGGCCAAGGTGGATGCGGCCGCGCGCCAGCTGCTGCAGGTGGTCAGCGACGTGCTCGACCTGTCCCGGATCGAGGCCGGCCGCATGCAGCTCGAGCCGGCGGAGTTCGTGCTCGACGAGCTGCTCGGCGGCTGCTTCGAGCTGGTGGCCGGCCGCGCGCAGGACAAGGGCCTGGAGCTGGTGCTCGACGTCGGCCCGCTGCCGCGGCGCCTGCACGGTGACGCCACGCGGCTGCGCCAGGCGCTGCTGAGCCTGCTGTCGAATGCGGTGAAGTTCACCGACCAGGGCTGGGTGCGCGTGCGCTGTGAACTGCTGCGCGAGCAGGGTGCGCGCGTGCTGCTGCGCTTCGAGGTGCGTGACACCGGCGCGGGCATCGCGCCCGGGCAGCAGGCGCAGCTGTTCAATGCCTTCGAGCAGGCCGATGCCAGCACCACGCGGCGCCATGGCGGTGCCGGCCTGGGCCTGGCCATCACGCGGCACCTGGCGCGGCTGATGGGCGGCGAGGTGGGCCTGGACAGCACGCCCGGCCAGGGCAGCCGCTTCTGGTTCACGGCCTGGCTGGGCCGCGCCGCCGACCAGGTGGAGGCCGACGAGCCGGTGCGCCTGCGCG
>CAYPDO010000844.1:0-2148 GCA_964409495.1 uncultured Bordetella sp. | reverse complement strand
TGGCGGTGTAGGCACGCGCGCCGGCCGCCGAGGCGCCGATGGCCACGCTCATCGCGGCGAACTCGCTCTCGACGTTGATGAACTCGCAGGGCTGGAGCGAGCCGTCCTTCACCAGCTCGCCGAGCGCCTCGACGATGTGCGTCTGCGGCGAGATCGGGTAGGCGCAGATCACCTCGGGCCGGGCCAGCGCCACGGCGCGCGCCACGGCCACCGAGCCTTCGATCTGCTCACGGTGCCCGCCGGCGCCGTGTTCGTCAGGGTGCGGCATGGCGAAGCTCCTCGATCTCCTGGCGCACATGGGCAAAGGCCTCGGCGGCGGCGGCCACATTGGCCTCGGCCAGCGGGCCCTTGAACTTGTCGCGGATGGCATGCGCCACCGCATCGAGCGACACCAACCCGGCCAGCGCCGCAAAGCCGCCCAGCAGCACGGCGTTTGGCAGCGGCCGGCCGAGGTGCTTTTGCGCAATGTCGGTCGCCGGCACGGTGGTCAGCCGCTCGTGGCGAAAGCGCGCGGCCATCTCGCCCAGGCCCAGTGCATCAAAGCTCAGCCGGCTGTTGATCAGCACATAGCCGTCGGGCTGCAGGCCCTGGAACACATCCACCTGGTGCAGCAGCGTGGCGTCCTGCACGATCAGCACATCGGGCGCCATGATGGGCTCGCGCAGGCGGATCTCGCGATCATCGATGCGGCAGAAGGCCACCACCGGCGCGCCAGTGCGCTCGGAGCCGAAGCTGGGAAACGCCTGGGCGCAGCGGCCCTGCCAGAAGGCGGCGATCGAGAGCATTTCGGCGGCGGTGACCACCCCTTGCCCGCCCCGACCGTGGATGCGGATCTGCAGCATGCGCGCTCCTCTTCATCCCGTGGTGCGGGTGTTGAGCGTGCATTCTTCGGCCAGCGTCGGCCGCGTTCCTTGAGCGGTATCAAGCTCGGCGGGCCTGGCGACGGGCCGCTCCCAAGCAGGCCCGCCAACCCGCCCGGCGGGTGGCGTCGCGTACCCGCGGCGCCGGGTGCTCCAGCTATCTCACCGCGGGCTCCAGCAGGCGCAGCGTGCCGGCCGTGGCGTCGATCTCGGCCGGCACGCCGATCGGCACGGTGAACTTCTGGCGGATGTGGCCGATCAGCGCGCCGCGGTAGACCGGCACCTTCAGCGGCACGAACCAGTCGTCGAACACCTCGTCGAGCGTCAGCGTGCCGTAGCCATCGCCCGGTGTGCACTTGGTGAACTGGCCGATGGCCACACCGGCCAGGCGATCGAACACGCCGGCCAGCTTCAGCGTGGACAGCATGCGGTCGACACGGTAGATGTACTCGTTGATCTCTTCCAGGAACAGGATCGCGCCGTCGAAGCTGGGCAGGTAGCCAGAGCCGGCCATCGCGCTGAGCACCGCCAGGTTGCCGCCCAGCAGCGGGCCGCGCGCCACGCCGGGCGTGAGGGTGCGCGTGCGGTGCTCGGTGGGCGCCGGCAGGCCGTCCAGCTCACGCGGGTTGCGCAGCGTCATCGCCTCGGCCTCCACCGCCACGCCGCGGAAATGGCGCAGGCTGAACGCGTTCCATGACGACACGCCCACCGGCGCATGGAAGGTCACCAGGCCGGTGCGCGCGAACACGGCATTGATCAGCGCGGTGATGTCGGAAAAGCCGCCCAGGAACTTCGGGTTGCCGCGGATCAGGCCGTAGTCCAGCAGCGGCAGGATGCGGTTGCCACCCGAGCCGCCGGTGAGCGCCAGGATGCCCTGCACGCCGGGGTCGGCGAAGAAACCGTTGATGTCGGCCGCACGCGCCGCATCGGTGCCGGCCAGATGGCCGCGGCGATCCCGCAGGTGGGCACCCTCCACCACCTCGAAGCCCATGGCCCCGAGCGTCTCGTGGGCGATCTCGTAGGGCTCGCGCTCGTAGATGGCGTGTGAAGGGTTCACCAGGCCGATGGTGTCGCCCGGCTTCAGGCGCGCGGCCTTCAGCGGCGGCAGGCGCGTGCTGCCGCCGGCGGCCTGTGCCGCGCTGCCAGCGCCAACCACGCCCGCGCCGATCAGCGTGGCGATGCCGGCCTGCAGCGCGCGGCGGCGGGAAACCGACAGTTCCTTGGCGCGAGGTTCCAACCCAGCGGCCGCCGCGGAACCGGCTCCGCCGGGCCGCTGGCGGCGCCCCCC
>CAYPDO010000843.1:0-2150 GCA_964409495.1 uncultured Bordetella sp. | reverse complement strand
GCTGGCCGAGCCCGACATGGGCGCCTTCGTCGTCATCGCGCTGATGGCGCTGGGCATCCTGTTCCTGGGCGGCGTGAACGGGCGCATGTTCTTCCTGAGCTTCGCGGTGCTGCTGGGCGCCTTCGCGCTGATGATCGCCACCAGCCCGTTCCGCCGCGAGCGCATCCTGGCCTTCGTGAACCCCTGGGACCCGGTGTATGCCAAGGGCAAGGGCTACCAGCTCACGCACTCGCTGATCGCCTTCGGCCGTGGCGAGTTCTCGGGCCAGGGCCTGGGTGGCAGCATCGAGAAGCTGCACTACCTGCCCGAGGCGCACACCGACTTCCTGATGGCCGTGATCGGCGAGGAGCTGGGCTTCATCGGCGTGGCCTGCGTGATCCTGGCCTTCTTCTGGCTCACCCGCCGCATCTTCGTCATCGGCCGCCAGGCCGTGGTGCTGGACCGCGTGTTCGCCGGCCTGATGGTGCAGGGCATCGGCATCTGGTTCGGTGGCCAGGCGCTGATCAACATGGGCGTGAACCTGGGCGCGCTGCCCACCAAGGGCCTGACGCTGCCGCTGCTGAGCTACGGCGGCTCGGCCATCCTGATGAACATGATCGCCCTCGCCATCGTGTTGAGAGTCGATATTGAAAACCGGCAGCTCATGCGAGGAGGCCGAGCATGAGCGCGACGCGCAGCGGCGCCGCGGCGTGCCACGCCGCATGCAGGCTTGGGCGCAGCCAGAACAGGCAATTGATGCGGGGTGGCAGGGCATGACCCATCTCGTGATCATGGCCGCAGGCACCGGCGGGCACATCATGCCCGGCCTGGCGGTGGCGCGCGAAGTGCAGCGCCGCGGCTGGACCGTGAGCTGGCTGGGCACCGCCACCGGCATGGAAAACACCCTGGTGCCGCCCACCGGCATCGCGCTGGACACGCTGGCGTTCAGCGGCCTGCGCGGCAAGGGCCTGCTGCACATGATGACCGGCGGCCTGCGCCTGCTGAAGGCGATGTGGGACAGCGCCGCCATCCTGCGCCGCCGCGGCGCCAGTGCCGTGCTGGGCATGGGCGGCTATGTGTGCTTTCCCGGCGGCTGGGCCGCGGCGGCGCTGGGCCGGCCGCTGATGCTGGTGAATGCCGATGCCGCGCTGCTGCTGTCCAACCGCAGCCTGCTGCCGGTGGCCGACCGCGTGGCCTTCGGCTTCGACGGCCCGGCCTCGACGGTCAAGCGCGGCCTGGTGACCGGCAACCCGGTGCGCGCCGAGATCGAGGCCATCGCGCCGCCCGCGCAGCGTTTTGCCGGCCGCATCGGCCCGCTGCGCCTGCTGGTGGTGGGCGGCAGCCTGGGCGCCCAGGTGCTCAACCGCACCGTGCCGCAGGCCATCGCCGCGCTGCCGGCCGCGCAGCGCCCGATCGTCACGCACCAGACCGGCGCGAAGGAGGCCGATGCGGTGCGTGCCGCCTATGCCGCGGCCGGCATCGGGCCTGAGCAGGCCGAGGTGCTGCCCTTCATCGACGACATGGCCACGCGCCTGGCCGACTGCGACCTGATCGTCTGCCGCGCCGGCGCGGTGACGGTCAGCGAGCTGTGCGCGGCCGGCGTGCCGGCCATCCTGGTGCCGCTGGTGGTCAGCACCACGGCCCACCAGCGCGACAACGCGCGCTGGCTGGCCGGGCAGGGCGCCGGCATCCACCTGCCGCAGACCGAGCTGGACGCCGAGCGCCTGGCGCAGCAGCTGGCCTCGCTCGACCGCAGCGCGCTGCTGGCCATGGCCGAGAAGGCCCGCGCCGCCGCCCGGCCGCAGGCCGCCGCGCGGGTGGCCGACGAGCTGGAACGACTGGTGAACAAGACATGAAACACGCCGTCAAGCGCATCCACTTCATCGGCGTGGGCGGTGCCGGCATGAGCGGCATCGCCGAGATTCTGCACAACCTGGGCTACCAGGTGTCGGGCTCCGACCAGGCCGAAAGCGCCACCACGCAGCGCCTGGCCGGGCTGGGCATCCGCGTGGCCATCGGCCACGACGCCGCGCACATCGGCAACGCGCAGGCCGTGGTCACCAGCACCGCGGTCAAGGGCGACAACCCCGAGGTCATCACCGCCCGCGCGCGCGGCATCCCGGTGGTGGCGCGCGCGCAGATGCTGGCCGAGCTGATGCGCCTGAAGCAGG
>CAYPDO010000842.1:0-2153 GCA_964409495.1 uncultured Bordetella sp. | reverse complement strand
GCCCAGAACAGCAGGTAGGCCGCCAGCGCCGCCACGGCCGCGGCCAGTGTGCCGGCTGGCGCACCGGCCACGGCACCGCCCAGCAGCAGTGGCAGCGCGGCGGCCAGCCACACGCCGGCACTGCGCAGCAGCACCCGCCAGCGCCACAGCACGGCGGCGCCCTGGCCGGCGGTGGCCACCAGCAGGTCGTGGCGGCCGGCCAGGCGCTCGCTGGCGCGCAGGTCGTACAGCAGCGCGATCAGCACCAGCGGCAGCACGAAGGCCGCGAGAAAGGCGAAGTCGAAGCGCCCCACCTGGGCCAGCACCGGATGGCCGGCATCACGCTCGTGGATCTGGCCTTCCAGCGCCAGCAGGCGGATGCGGTGCTTCCAGGCCAGGTCGTCGCGGCGGCCCAGCGCGGCAAAGGCGAAGCGGGACGGTGGATTGGCGGTGAGGTGGAAACCGTAGTAGGCCGCGCCACCCCAGTCCGGGTGCTGCCGGTGGGCGGCCGCACGGTCGGCGCGGTCGGCAGCCGCCATGCGCGTGATGCTGTCGCGCTGCGTGCGCACCTCGTGCCAGCCCGCGGCCACGGCCAGCGCCGACAGGCACAGCACCAGCAGCCACCAGGCCCACACGCTGCGCTCGCGCCGCAGCAGGGCGGCTTCGCGGCATGCCGCGCGCCAGGCCGATGCGCCGCTCATGGCGCCAGCCTCCGGCCCGCCCAGGCCAGCGCGGCAGCCACGGCGGCACACCACAGCAGCAGCATGGCCAGCGCCGGCACGGCACGGGCGATGCGCTCGGCAGCGGCATCGGGCGCGAACTGAAAGCGCCCCAGCAACTGCCAGTGCGCGGCGCTCACGCGCGTGCGGCGCTCGGCCTGGGCATCGCTGCTGCGGCGCACATCGTCGGCATAGGCCAGCTCATGGGCATGCACGCGGTTCAGGCGCTGCACGAAGTCGTAGCGCAGCGCCTCGGCCTGCCGCAGAAAGCGGTGGTGGTGCGCCAGATCGGTTCCGGCCAGCGCGCGCGCGGCCTCGGCCAGCGCCAGCACCGGCGTGAACCAGCCCTGCGAGGCCAGCAGTGCCGCCTGGCGCTGCTCGGCCGCCATGCGGCGCTGCGCATAGGCGTTCAGCGTGTCGGTGAGCCGGCGCTCGCCCTGCTCGGCCACCACGCCGCGCAGGTTCAGCGGCAGGTCTTCGGCCCGCTGCACGCCATGGCGGGCCAGCAGCTCGGTGCGCAGCTGCGCAAAGGCGGCGTCGTTGGCATCGTGGCCGTCGCTGAGCTGGCGCTGCTCGGCCAGCATCACCAGGTCGGTTTCCAGCTTGCCGGCCATCGGCGCGGCGGCGGCGGCCAGGTTCACGGCCAGCGCCGGCAGCACCAGGGTCAGCACGATCCAGGCCGAGACCAGGGCCACCAGCGCGGTCGCGCGGCGCTGCCACAGCGCCGAGGCCAGCAGCGCCAGCGCGGCCCACAGCGCCAGGTACAGGGCATGGCCGCCCAGCAGCGCCAGCGCAGCGGCCGGGTGCTCGCCCTGCATCAGCGCCAGCCCCAGGGCCAGTGCCAGCGGCACCAGCAACAGCGCCACGCCGCCTGCCAGCGCCAGCAGCTTGCCGGCCAGCAGGCGCTGCGGCGGCAAGCCCTGGGCCAGCAGCGTGGCCAGCGTGCCGGCCTCGCGCTCGCGCACCAGCGCGCCATGCCCCAGCAGGATCAGCAGCAGCGGCGCGAACAGCTGGTACAGGCGCGCCGGGCTCGGCCAGCTCAGCGCGCCGAGGTCGGCACTGGCTGCCGCGGCGGCGAACATGGGCGTGTTCTGGCGGTGGCCTTCGAGGAACAGCGACTGCCCGGTCACCGCATCCAGCCCGGGCTCGAACAGCGCCAGCGGTGCCGGCGTGCGGAACACGTAATGGCCGTAATGCACCATGCGGTGCGGGTGGCGGTCAGGCTGGGCCAGGAAGGCGGCCTCGGCCTGCGCCTGCTGCTGCAGGCGCTCGGCGCGCACGGCCTGCTGGCGCAGCGTGGTGAGCACCGTGGTGGCCAGCAGCAGCACCAGCAGCAGCAGCCCGGCCCCCAGCGCCAGGCGTGAGCGCTGCCAGCAGCGCCATTCGGCCACGGCGATGGCACACACGGCGTTCATGGCGCCTCCACGGCTGCAGCGGGGCGGGCGAAGGCGCGGT
>CAYPDO010000841.1:0-2154 GCA_964409495.1 uncultured Bordetella sp. | reverse complement strand
TGCCCTTGCGCACCATCGCGCGCTGCTTGCGCGGGATGGCCAGCATGTTGGCCTCTTCGTCCGGCAGGATGGGCTTGCGGAAGGTGACGTAGAGATCCTGCAGCGGCCAGTCGTCGTGGCGGCGCTGCACATTGCGCAGCTCAAGATGCTGCACGCCGCTGCGCTCGGCAATGACCTGGGCCTGGGCTTCGAGCGCCGTGGCGGCTTCGTCGGTCTCGGCCGCCACACCGCCATACACGGTGAAAGGCAGGCCGGTGAGCGCATGGCCGAACAGCAGGCTCTTCACGCGCGCCAGCGGCAGCACGCCCTCGATGCGGCCGTTGCGCTCGGCATACAGGAAGTGGGTTTCGTGCCCGAACACGCTGGCAATCACCCGTTGCCAGCCGGCACGGTGAAAGAACGTGGCCTGCGGGCACTGCAGCACAAAGGCATCCCAGCGCGCCGACTGGGCCGCATCGCCGCGCGCCAGGCTGCGCACCTGCAGCCCGGTGGAGGGATGCGCCAGGCTCATGCCGCGCCCTGCCATGCGGCCACGGGCTGGGCGGCGCTGGCCGCCGCACCGGCCGGCGCCAGGAAGATCTCGTCCATGCGCCCCCAGCTGAAATCGCGCAGCAGCGTGTCGAGCCGGCCGTGCACCTTGTCGAGGTTCACGTAGTGCCGGAAGCGTGTGCGGGCATCGATGCCGGGCACGCGCGGCTGCCCGGGATCGACCTCCCAGGGGTGCAGGTAGAACACCGCCGCCTGGCCATCGACCGCATTGACGCGGCGGATCATCCAGCGCGACAGGGCATAGGGCATCAGCCGGAACCAGCCGCCGCCGCTGCACGGCAGGTTGCGGCCGGCCAGGTGCACCGTGGTGGCCGGCACCTCGAGCAGGCCGTCGCGCACGCTGTGCGCGAAGCGCGGTGCGTCGGGCATGCCGTAGTGGTCGTGCTGGATCGGGAACAGGCTGGAGCTGTAGCGGTAGCCGGCCTCGCGCAGGCAGTCGAAGGCCCACAGGTTGCCGTGGCCGATGGAGAAGCTGGGCGCGCGGTAGCCGGTGACGGCCACGCCGCCGATGTCTTCCAGCAGCGCGCGGGCGCGGACGATGTCGTCGCTGAACTGCGCGCGTGTCAGGTCGCTGGCGCGCTCATGGCCGTAGCCGTGGCTGGCCAGCTCATGCCCGCCGGCCACGATGCGCCGCACCAGCTGCGGGTAACGCTCGGCCACCCAGCCCAGCGTGAAGAAGGTAGCGCGCACGCCGCGCCGCGCCAGCAAGGCCAGCAGGCGGTCGACATTGGCCTCCACCCGGCACTCGCGCGTGTCCCACTCGCTGCGCGCGATGTAGGGCGCCATCGCCGAGACCTGGAAGTAGTCTTCGACGTCGATGGTCAGCGCATTGGTGATCGGGTTCGGTGACATGGCTCGGACGGTGGAAGAACGGCTCGGGGCGAGGCTAACGCAAGCGCATGACGGCGCGCGGCCCGCAGGGCAGAGCCGGTGCGCCGCAGGTCACGCCAGGGCGCTACTTGGGGCCCTCGTCACCCGGCTTCTTGACCGCGGCCACCAGCTGCTGCATCAGCGCCAGCAGCTGGATGTTGGTGCGCTCCAGGCGCAGCAGGCCGCGTTCAATGCGCTGCAGTTGATCGCCACGGCTGTCGCCGGCCAGGCGGCTGATCTGGCGCGACATGGTGTCGGCGGCGGCCGGGTCGAGCTGCAGCTTGCTCAGGTCGACATCCAGTGCCGCAGCCGTGGTGGTGGGGCCCAGCGGCATCGGCGCGCTGATGTCGCCGCGCGCGCCATCGTGCGGCTGCATCTGCGGCGCCGCGGGGCGCGACGGCACCTCGGCTTCCTGGGCGAACTCCTTGACCACCTCGTCGACATCGCCGGCCTCGAAATGGGTCTTGCCGCCCAGGAAGCCGGCCAGCAGCAGGCGATCACACAGCGAGTTGATGCGCCGCGGGATGCCGCCCGAGGCCTTGTAGATCGACTCGTGCGCGCCCGGCGCAAAGCTGGGCTTGCCGGTGGATCCCGCGCACTTGAGCCGGTGCTCGATGTAGTGCTGGGTTTCCTCCTGGTCCATCGGCCCGATGTGGCAGGTGGCCGCCACGCGCTGGCGAAACTGCTCCATCTCGGGCCGCTGCAGGATCTCGCGGAACTCGGGCTGGCCGACCA
>CAYPDO010000840.1:0-2157 GCA_964409495.1 uncultured Bordetella sp. | reverse complement strand
AGCAACAACAGCTGGATGCACAACCTGCCCACGCTGGCCAAGGGGCCCGCGCGCTGCACGCTGCAACTGCATCCGGACGACGCCCGGCGCCTGGGCCTGGTCGAGGGTGTGCAGGCCACGGTCAGACGCGGCGACCAGCGCATCCAGGCGCCGGTGCAGATCACCGACAGCCTGCCGCCCGGCGTGGCCTGCCTGCCCCATGGCTGGGGCCACAACCTGCCCGGCAGCCGGCTGCGCGTGGCCGCCGAACGCCCGGGCGTGAACCTCAACGCGGTGCTCGATGCCAGCCTGACCGATCCGCTGTCGGGCAATGCCGTGCTGTCCGGTGTTGCAGTCTGTATCGAATCGCCGCGCTGACCCCCACGCCCGCGGGGATGTGACGACGAGCGGCGTCAATTACCGTGCGGCGCAGCGGCCACGATGTCTGATGGCCGCATCTTGCCCACAGGGGACAGCATGCGCCACAGCTTGTCGATCTTTCTTGCCGCCAGTGCGCTGGCGTCCGCGGCGCAGGCCGTGCCCACGCAGTGGACCGTGGCCTCGGGCGGCAACGGCCACTGGTACGAGTACGTCCCCGAACCGGTGCTGGTGAATGTGGCCTACGCGCTGGCTGCGGGCGAAAGCTTCATGGGCATGACCGGCTACCTGGCCACCATCACCTCGGCGGCCGAGAACCAGTTCGCGTCGGTCACCGTGGCCCAGGGCCGGACAGCCTGGCTGGGGGCCTCTGACGACGGCCAGGAAGGCGTGTGGACCTGGCGCAACGGCCCCGAGAACGGCCAGCAGCTGACCTATTTCAACTGGGAAACCAGCGAGCCCAACAACTGCTGCGGCGGTGAGAACTACCTGCAGACCAATTTCGCCAGCAGCAACGGTGGCTGGAACGATCATGGCGGCCCGGGCAATCCGGGCCGGCAGAACGGCTTTCTCATCGAGTACGGCGGCATGGTGCCCGAGCCCGGCAGCTACGCGCTGATGGCCGCGGGCCTGGCCCTGGTGGGCGCGGCGGTGCGGCGGCGGGCCGGCTGACGCAGGCACTGCCAGGCGGCCGGCCGGATGCTGAACACGGGCGCCCTGGGCGCCCGTTGCACTGGCGGCTGCGCCGGCGCGGCAGACCGATCCGCTAGACTGCCGGGTCCGCCAGGAGCCCCCGCAATGCAAGTCGTCTGCCTCGATCTCGAAGGTGTGCTGATTCCCGAGATCTGGATCGCGTTCGCCGAACGCACCGGCATCGCCGAATTCCGCCGCACGACGCGCGAGGAGCCCGACTACGACAAGCTGATGCGCTACCGCCTGGCCCTGCTGAAGCAGCATGGCCTGAAGCTGACCGACATCCAGGCCGTGATCGGCGGCATGGCGCCGATGGCAGGCGCCAAGGATTTTCTGGATGACCTGCGCAGCCGCTTCCAGGTGATCATCCTGTCGGACACCTTCTACGAGTTCGCCGATCCGATGATGCGCCAGCTGGGCCGGCCCACGCTGTTCTGCCACAAGCTGGTGATTGATGCCGACGGCTTTGTCGCCGACTACACGCTGCGCCAGCCCAACCAGAAGGCGCATGCGGTGAACGCGCTGAAGAGCCTGAACTTCCAGGTCATGGCCGCCGGCGACAGCTACAACGACACCGGCATGCTGGCCGCCGCCGACGCGGGCTTCTTCATCCACCCGCCCGAGAGCATCGTGGCCCAGTTCCCGCAGTTCCCGGTGAACCACAGCTACGCCGAGTTGAAGGCCAGTTTCGACGCGGCCTCGGCACGCCTGCTGGCCAGGGCCTGAGGCGCCCACGTCGCTGCGCTCTGGCCCCTGCGAGGGCTGTCAGCCCCTCGGGGCGCCCGGTGGGGCGGACCTAACCTTCGATTGGAGCGCCACCATGCGTGACCGCCTGCGCGAACTGGAACTGCTGGCCCCGGCGCGTGATGCCGACATCGGCATCGCCGCGATCGACCATGGGGCGGACGCCGTCTACATCGGCGGCCCCAGCTTCGGCGCGCGCGAGAAGGCCGGCAACAGCGTGGCCGACATCGAGCGCCTGGCGCGCCATGCGCACCGCTTCGGCGCGCGCATCTTCGTCACGCTGAACACCATCCTGCGCGACGACGAGTTGGAAGACGCGCGCCGCCTGGTGTGGCAGCTGCACGGTGCCGGCGCCGACGCGCT
>CAYPDO010000839.1:0-2158 GCA_964409495.1 uncultured Bordetella sp. | reverse complement strand
CCGGCTCAGGGGCCCGCCGCCACTTGAATTCATGGGGCTTGACGCAGCGCAAGACCGGGCCGCGCAAGCGGGCAGGGTGGATCTGCAGCCCTGCCCGGAGCTGCCCGGCGCCGTGCCTTCATCAGCGCAGGAACATGGCCCACAGCTGCAGCGCGCCGCCGCCATCGGTGCCGGCCTGGCTGGCCGTGGGCATGGCGGTATAGGTGCTGGCGGTCACGGCCAGGGCCACGCCGTTGCGGTTGAGCAGCAGCTGGCTGTCGGCCGGCGCGAACAGCGGCGAGGCCGTGCCCAGCAGGTAGTCGCCCGCCGCGGCGCTGGCGGTACCCGGCGCGCCCTTGAGCAGCGTGTTGTCGGCGCGGCGGTAGTGGCCCCACTGGCCACTGTGGCCACCCCAGTGCAGTCCCAGGTAATCGCCCAGGCGGTTGAAGGCATAGAGGCCGCCGCTGCGGTCCAGCCCGCAGTGCGCCGGCAGGGTGGTCAGGCCGTCGACCCAGGCGCCGCCCGCCCAGCGGGCGAGCCGGCAGCCGCTGTACAGCAGAAACTCGCCGCCGGCGGTGTCGGTGCCCACCAGGCGCGTGTCGCCCCAGACGGCAAAGTCGGTGCTGGGCTCGGGCGACAGCCAGCGCTGCTGCGTGGCCGACCAGAAGCTGATCTGCTCGGGCCGCAGCACCCGGCGTGCGCCGCTGACCTGCTGCTGGGTGTAGGCCGCCAGGCCGTCGCTGGTGGCCAGCTCGCCGAACCAGGTGCCGGTGGCGGTGCCGGTGTCTGCCGCCCAGCGCTCGGGCGCACTGGCCAGGCTGCCCACCAGGCCCAGCACGCCGGTGCTGCTCACCGACTGGATCTGCCCGGCCAGCACCAGGCGGCCGGCATCGTCGAGCGCCGTGGCCAGCGTGTTGTCCAGCGGCTCGCCGAAGCCGTAGGCGCTGCGCATGCCGAACAGCAGCGAACGGCGGTAGGCGGCATCACCCGCCGCGCGCAGGCCCAGCACCGTGCCGGTGAAGCTGGTGCCGGGCACCGCCATGCCGACATAGCTGAGCACCACATCACCGGCACGGTTGATGCGCACCTGGTGGTCGTGCACCAGGCTGGGCGGCGAGGCGCCCACCAGCTGCGGCGCCTCCCAGGCGTTGCTGCCAGCCAGGCGCCGCGTGGCCACCAGGTAGCGGCAGGACTTGCCAGCCGGGCTGGCCTCGTAGGCATCGGCCCCGCAGGCGCGCTCGGTGATCCAGGCCACCACGGCATGGCCATTGGCCGAGACCGCCAGTCGCGGCCGCAAGCCGGCCAGCAGCGGGGCCTGGGCATCCAGCAGCTGCGGCGCGGCCCACTGCGAGGGCTGGCCGCCAGCACCGGCCTGGCCCTGCACCACCTGCACGGCCACGCGGCCGCTGGCATCGGCCTGGGCAAAGGCGATCCAGGCGCTGCCGTCGTCGGCCAGGCCGGCCTCGATGCCGGCGGCGCCGGCGGCGCCGGCCTGGACGCGCAAGCCGCCGCTGCCCAGCGTGTTCAAGCGGCGCGGGCTGTCCCAGGCGCGGCCAGTGTCGTTGGCGGTGGCGGTGGATGCGCTGGCCGGCACCTGGGCGGCGCTGGTGATCAGGCAATCGGGCACGCCGCTGGTGCGCGAGCGCACCAGCAGCCCGTTGGCGCTGGCGGGCTCGGCTGGGTCTTGCCAGTGCAGGCTCATCTCGGCGCCGGAGGCAATGCCCACCGACCAGCTGATCGCATAACCCGACGCGCTGGCGGCCTGGGCACTCTTCTGGAACACGGCGCCCGAGCCGGTGGCCGACAGGTGCAGCCGGTTGCTGGCGCGATCACTGCTGTACCAGACGCCGCCGCGCTCGTCGTAGCGCAGCGCGCACAGGCTGCCGTTGTCGGTGGCACGGCCTTCATAGAGGCCTTGCATGCAGGCCACCACCTGGTTGATCTGCTGGCCGCTGGCGCAGCCGTCGAGCTGGGCCTGCAGCGCCGCCAGACCGGTGCTGCCACTGCCGCTGCCGCCACCCGTGCTGCCACCGGCGCCGTTGTTGCCGGGGGGCGGGGTGGCACCATCGCCACCACCACCACCACCACCGCCGCAGGCTGCCAGCGTGGCGGCCAGTGCACCGGTCAGCAGCAGCGGGGAGGTGACGGACACGAGGGAAGTGTAGGAAGGACAAGGCCC
>CAYPDO010000838.1:0-2160 GCA_964409495.1 uncultured Bordetella sp. | reverse complement strand
CTTCGTAGGCCATCACCGTGTCGTTGAAGCCTTCCAGCACCTGCTGGCGCTCCTCATCGGGCAGCATCGCCAGCGTCAGCACCGGCTGCGCATCGTCGGCCACCATGGCCTGCAGCAATCGGGTGAAGTACTGGCCGAAGCGGCGCACCGTGGCCGCGTCGAACAGGTCAGCGCTGTAGAGGAAGGCGCCGCCGAGCTTGTCGTCGTCTTCGCTGAGGTTGAGGATGAGGTCGAAGTGCGAGGTGGTTTGCGGCTGCTTCACCGCCGACAGGCGCAGCCCGGGCAGTTCATCGCTGCTGCCGCCGGGCGTGTTGTTCAGCGCCAGCATCACCTGGAAGATGGGGTTGTAGCTCAGGCTGCGCTCGGGCTTGAGCACTTCCACCACCTGCTCGAAGGGCAGGTCCTGGTGCGCCAGCGCCTGACGCACCGAGTGGTTCACCTGGGCCAGCAGGTCGGCCACCGTCATCTGCGGGGACAGCTGCACGCGCAGCGCCAGGGTGTTGGCAAAAAAGCCGATCAGCGGCTCGAGCTCGCTGCGGTCACGCCCGGAGGTGGGGGTGCCGATCACGATGTCATGCTGGCCGCTCAGCCGTGCCATCAGCACCGCCCAGGCTGCCACCAGGGCCATGAACAGCGTGCTCTTGTGGCGCTGGGCCAGGCTGCGCAGCGCCTGCAGGCCCTGGCCGGGCAGGTGGTATTCCTCCAGGCCGCCGGCATAGCTCTGCACCTCGGGGCGCTTGCGGTCGAAGGGCAGGTGCAGCACCGCCGGCGCGCCCCCCAGGTAGCTGCGCCAGAACTCGGCCTGCGCCTGCAGGCCATCGCCCCCGGTGCGCTGGCGCTGCCAGGCGGCAAAGTCGGCGTACTGGATGGGCAGCGGCGGCAGCGGATCGGGCTGCCCCGCGGCATAGGCCGTGTACAAGGCCACCAGCTCCGACACCAGCACGCCGATCGACCAGCCGTCCGACACCATGTGGTGCTGGGTGATCAGCAGGATGTGGCAGTCATCGGCCAGACGCAGCAGCTGGCCGCGGCACAGCGGGCCGCTGCCCAGGTCGAAGGGGCTGTCGGCTTCATGGGCCGTGGCCTGCTGGATGCAAACCTCCTGCTCGGCCGGCGACAGGCCGCGCAGATCCTGCTCCTGCAGCGCAAAGCCCACGTCCGGTGGCGCGATGACCGTCAGCGCCTCACCATGCACCGTGGGAAAGCTGGTGCGCAGGCTTTCATGGCGGGCCACGATGCGGTCCAGTGCGCGGCGGAAGGCGGCGGTTTGCAACTGGCCATCCAGGCGCAATGCGGTGGGCAGGTGGTAGGCCTTGCTGGCCGACGGATCCAGCTGGCCGATGAACCACAGCCGCGTCTGCGCCCACGACAGCGGCACGGGCTGCGCGCGGTCGGCCTGCGGGATCGCCTGGCTCGCCGTGGGCGACACCTGCACACGCTTGCTCTTCAGGCGACGCAGAACGAGTTCGAGTTGCTTGGCGTCGAGGTTGCCGCGGGTGGGGTTGGTCATGGTGGTCAGGAAATCTCTGGGAAATTGAAGCCGCAGCAGTCAGGGTGCGCCCTGGCTCAGGTCGGTTGTCCGGGTTCTGTCGTCTCGGCCAGCAGCGCCGCCAGTTCTTCGTCGGACAAGCCTTCCAGCTCGGCCTGGGCCTGGGCGACGTCGTCTGCGCTGTAGCGGTTGAGGGCGGCGGTCAGCACCTGGGTGGCGATGGCCTCGACCGTGGGCTGGGCCAATACGGCGTTCAGGCTCAGCTCGATGTCGAAGGCCTGGCGGATGCGCACCAGCACCTGCACGGCCAGCAGCGAGTGCCCGCCCAGCTCGAAGAAGTTGTCGTGGCGGCCCACCTGCGGCACACCCAGCAGTTCGGCCCACAGGTCGGCGAGCGTCTGCTCCACCTCGCCCTGCGGCGCCTCGTAGCCGCGGCTCACAAACGCCTCGCCCTCGGGCGCCGGCAGCGCCTTGCGGTCGAGCTTGCCGTTGGGCGTCAGCGGGAAGCGCTCCAGCGCCACGAAGGCCGCCGGCACCATGTAGGGCGGCAGCTGTTCGCTGGCCTGATCCCGCAGCGCCTGCGCCGGTGCATCACCGCGGTAGTAGGCCACCAGGCGCTTGTCGCCACCGGCCTCGTCGCGCGCCAGCACCACCACCTCGGCCACGCCGGG
>CAYPDO010000837.1:0-2161 GCA_964409495.1 uncultured Bordetella sp. | reverse complement strand
CGCGCCAGCATCGTCAGCTGGTCGGCCGGCAGCTTGTGCGGATAGCCGGTGCCGTCCATGCGCTCATGGTGGTGCAGGCACACGTCCATGGCCTGCTCGCTGGCGCCGCGCGCCTCCTGCAGCATCTCGTAGCCGCGCTCGGGATGGGTGCGGATGACGGCAAACTCCTCCTCGGTCAGGCGCGCCGGCTTGTTCAGCACATCCAGCGGCATGGCGGCCTTGCCCAGGTCATGCAGCAGACCGGCCAGGCCGGCGGCGCGGCAGGTGGCATCGTCCAGGCCCAGCTGGCGGCCCAGCGCCACCATCAGCGCGCACACCGCCACCGAGTGCATGTAGGTGTAGTCGTCGGCGCTCTTCAGCCGCATCAGGCTGACCAGCGCGCCTGGGTTGCGCGCCACCGAGTCGGTGATCTCGTCGACCAGCGGGCCGCAGCCTTCGGCGTCCAGCGCGCGGCCCATGCGGGCCTCGGAGAACAGCCCGCTCATCACCTCGCGCGAGCGCTGGTAGGTCTTGGCTGCCTGCGCCAGCTCGGCCGCCAGTTCCTGGCGCGCCGGCGGGGCGGCCGGTGGTGTCTCGGCCAGGCGTGCCGCCGGCTGCGGCGGCATCGGCAGGCGGATGGTGTCGGCGGCGGCAAACGCCGCCTTGGGCGATCGCGCCGAGGCCGGGCCGGCCGCCGGCCGCGGGCTGCTGGCCAGGCGCACGCCGCCTGCGGCATCGGGATCGGCCACGTCCAGCCCCAGCGCGGCGTCGATCCACACCTCGCGCACGGCGCTGGCGAAGAGCTTCTTCAGGTCCTCCGGATCGCGCAGCACGAAGCGCGTCTTCCAGAACGGATGGTCGATCCAGTTGCCCTCCAGCGCATGCAGGTGCATGCCCAGCCGCACCTGGCCCACCGGGATTCGCTTCAGGGATTTGCTGGCCGTCGTCATCGCTACCGGTGCTTATCGGCCGCGCCCTGCAGGGCTTGAGCCGCTCGCCGGGCCCGGACGAAAAAAAACCGCGAGCCGGGCGGCTTGCGGTTCTTCCGGGCCGGCGGCGGCGCCTGGATCAGCGCAGGCGCGACTGCGGCACCACGTGCAGTTCGCCAGGCAGCGAGGCCAGGTAGCGGCCGATGGCCTTGAGCTCGGCGTTGGTGAAGGTCTGCTTCTTCTGGCCGTTGGCCTCCTGCAGCACCTGGCCACGCATGCTGGCGTTGCTGCGGCCGACATGGGCGTTGCCGTCGGTCTGGTAGGCGCGCAGCGCCGCGGCCAGGTAGTCGGCGTGCTGGCCGGCCAGCTTGGGATAGGACGCGTCGATCGGCTTGCTGAAGTTGGCACCGTGGCAGGCCACGCAGGCGGCCAGGCGGTCTTTCAGCGCATCGGGCAGGGGCTTGGCCAGCGTCTCGGGTGCGGCGGCGCCCATGCCCTTGCCCTGCTGCTCGTAGAAGGCGCCCAGATCGGCCATGTCGGCCTCGGTGAGCGAGGCGGAGATGCCGCGCATCGTGGGATGCTTGCGGTCGCCCTTCTGGTAAGCCTGCAGCGAGGACACGATGTACTTCGCGCTCTGGCCGGCGATCATCGGCACCTTGTACACCTCGGGGAAGGTGGCCTGGTAGCCCACAATGCCGTGGCAGCCGATGCACATGGCGGCCTTGCCGGCCCCCTTGGCCGCATCACCGCCCTTGGCATCCTGGGCCTGGGCGGCACCGCCGATGGCGGCCAGGGCGAAGCCCGTGGCGAGCAGGCGGATCATCGTGTGGAACGCGGTTTTCATCGTGGTGTGCAGGCTTGTCTCGTCTATGGTGGGGGCGGGCTACACCATGTCGGCGCGCCGGCACTTGATGGCCGTCAACGGCTCTCCAAGCCATTATATGGGCCCACTTATACTGGGCTGTCGCCCTGGTAGCTGCGCAATTCCCCCAGGTTGGCAAGCTCGCACATCCTTCTTCACACGGCCCGGCCGCCACCCCAATGAAGTTCCAAGGTTCCGACAACTACGTCGCCACGCAAGACCTCATGCTGGCGGTCAACGCCGCCATCACGCTCAAGCGCCCGCTGCTGGTCAAGGGCGAGCCGGGCACCGGCAAGACCATGCTGGCCGAGGAGGTCTCGGCGGCGCTGGGCATGCCGCTGCTGCAGTGGCACATCAAGAGCACCACCAAGGCGCAGCAGGGCCTGTACGA
>CAYPDO010000836.1:0-2165 GCA_964409495.1 uncultured Bordetella sp. | reverse complement strand
GGCTTCCATGCGCCGGGCCATCTCGACGATGGTGGCGCCTTCCATCAGGCTGTCGCGTGTTGGCGGTGGCCAGGCCCAGGTCGTTGTGGGCGTGGATCTCGATGCCGATGTCGATCGCGGCGCGCAGCGCGGCGATGCGGCGCTGCGTCTCGAACGGGTCCAGCAGGCCCAGCGTGTCGGCATAACGCACGCGCACCGCGCCCGAGGCCTCGGCCAGGCGCGCGGCCTCGGCCAGGAAGCCCATGTCGGCACGCGAGGCGTCCTCGAAGCCCACGCTCACCGTGACGCCGCGGTCGGCCACGCGGGTGACGCAGGCGCGCAGGGTGTCGAGCACCCAGGCGCGGTCGCGCTGCAGCTTGTGCGTGATCTGGATGTCGGACACCGGCACCGACAGGTGCACGATGTCGGCGCGGCAGCGCAGCGCGGCCACGATGTCGCGCTCGGCCATGCGCGCCCACACCATGGTGCGGGCGCGGCGCACGCTGCGGCAGATCTCGTTGATCAGCGCCACCTCGTGCTCGCCCATGGCCGGGATGCCGATTTCCATCTCGGGCACGCCGGCCACGTCCAGCGCGCGGGCGATGGCCAGTTTCTCGCGGTCGGTGAAGGCCACGCCGGCGGTCTGCTCGCCATCGCGCAACGTGGTGTCGTTGATCGTGACGTGCATGTCGGCGGGGCGGGGCAGGGGGGTGGTCACACCGGACTCCTGGGCGGGGTTGTCCGGGTGATCGCAAGCCGTGTGCCAGCCAGTCACGCATCGGCAAGTGCCTGATGCGTAAGGTTTTTTCGCGTTCGCGCCGGCTTGCCGCGCGCCTGTCGCGAATGTCGGTTAGGTCACAGAGGGCGGTTTGGTCGGGACTGCGACAGCCGCGCCGCCCTGCGCCGCGGCGGCTTCGCGCAGGCGGTCCTTCTTGCTCTTGCGCCGGCCCTTGACGCCGCCGTGGGGATCGGCTGCACCGGGCGCGGGCGCGCCCTCGGTGGGTTCGAAGCCGGGCAAGACCTCGCGCGGCACACGCTGGCCCTGGCGCTTCTCGATCAGGCGGAAATGCGCCTCCGCCGAGGGCGGAACGAAGCTGATCGCCAGGCCCGTGGCACCGGCGCGGCCGGTGCGGCCGATGCGGTGCACATGGTCATCGGCCGAGCGTGGCAGGTCGAGGTTGACCACCAGGGCCAGCTCGGGGATGTCGAGGCCGCGCGCGGCCATGTCGGTGGCCACCACCACCTGCGTCTCGCCGCGGCGCAGGCTGTCCAGTAC
This sequence comes from uncultured Bordetella sp., assembly GCA_964409495.1. Lineage (GTDB taxonomy): Bacteria > Pseudomonadota > Gammaproteobacteria > Burkholderiales > Burkholderiaceae_C > Pseudaquabacterium. The sequence goes on along the minus strand of CAYPDO010000836.1, from coordinate 910 downwards.
ACGCCAGCGCGTGCCCTGGCTCAGCTCGCCATGCAGGGCCACGGCGCGGTGGCCGTGGCGCAGCAGCTTGCCGGCCACCATCTCGGCGGCATGGCGCGTGGCCACGAACACCAGGCTGCGCGGCTCGCCCAGGTCTTGGAGCAGCTGGCGCAGCAGCGGCCCGCGCCGGGCGGTGTCCACCACAATGGCGCGCTGCTGGATGGCGGCCGGCGTCTGGGTACCGGCCGATTCATCGCGCAGCTGCACCGGATCACCCAGCAGGCGCTCGGCCACGGCCTGCAGCGCCGCGCCGGCGCCGCCCGTGCCCTGGCTGAACGTGACGGGATAGGTGGCCGAGAACAGCAGGTTCTGCCGCCGCGCCGGCAGCAGGGCCAGCACGCGGTCCAGCTCGTCGGCAAAGCCCAGCGCCAGCAGGCGGTCGGCCTCGTCGAGCACCAGGGTCTTCAGTGCGCCCAGGTGCAGGCCGTTGTGCGCCACCACGTCCAGCACGCGGCCCGGTGTGGCCACCACGATGTCGGCGCCGCCGCGCAGCGCCATCAGCTGCGGGTTGATCGACACGCCGCCCTGCAGCACGGCCACGCGCAGGCGCGGCGGCGGTGGCCCGTCGCTGCGCCAGGCACTGGCATGCGGGGCCAGCCCGCGCACCAGCTCGCGCAGCACCTCGCCCACCTGTTGCGCCAGCTCACGCGTGGGCACCAGCACCAGGGCCGAAGGCTCACGCTGGCGCTGTGCCTGCGCACTGCCCTTGAGCGCCTGCTGCAGCAGCGGCAGGCCGTAGGCCAGGGTCTTGCCGGTGCCGGTGGGCGCCTGGGCCAGCAGATCGCGGCCGGCCAGCACGGCGGGAACGGCCTGCGCCTGGATGGGCGTGGGTGCCAGGCGCTCGGTGCGGGCGAGCGCATCGACCAGGGCG
>CAYPDO010000835.1:0-2167 GCA_964409495.1 uncultured Bordetella sp. | reverse complement strand
CCTTCGTCGCGCCGGGCCTGTACAGCCACGAGAAGAAGCTGGTGCTGCCGCTGGTGGTCTCGAGCACCCTGCTGTTCCTGCTGGGCGTGGCCTTCTGCTACTTCTTCGTGTTCGGCCAGGTGTTCAAGTTCATCCAGGGTTTTGCGCCCAAGAGCATCACCGCGGCGCCTGACATCGAGGCCTACCTGGGCTTCGTGCTCACGATGTTCATCGCGTTCGGCGCGGCCTTCGAGGTGCCGGTGGCGGTGGTGGTGCTGGCGCGCATGGGCGTGGTCAGCGTCGACAAGCTCAAGGCCTGGCGCGGCTACTTCATCGTCGGCGCCTTCGTGGTCTCGGCCGTGATCACGCCGCCCGACATCGTCTCGCAGCTGGCGCTGGCCATCCCGATGTGCCTGCTCTACGAGGTGGGCATCGTCGCCGCGCGGGTGTTCATCAAACACACCCAGGCGCCCGACGCCGAGGCCAAGACCGAGACTCCGGCCGGCTGATCGCCGGCGTGCGGCCGGCCGGGCGCTTGCCGCAGCGTGCCGCTGCCGGCCTCACTGCGGCTGGCGGCGCGGCAGCTGCGGCTTGCGCTGCACCACGTCCACGGTCAGCGCCAGGGCCTTGGCGCCGCGCTGCACCTGCAGCGTGGCCGGCTTGCCGGGCGGCAGCGCGGCCACGGTATTGAGCAGCTGTGCCACGCTGGCCACCGGCTGGCCGGCCACGGCCAGCACCACGTCACCGGGCTTCACGCCGCCCTTGTAGGCCGGGCCGTCCTGCAGCACGCCGGTGATCAGCACGCCCTTGTTGACCACCAGCTTGAAGTTCTCGACGAACTCGGGTGTCAGGTCGCGTGGCTCCACGCCGATCCAGCCGCGGCGCACCTCGCCGTCGCGCAGCAGGTCGTCCATCACGCGGCGGGCCACATCCACGGGAATGGCGAAGCCGATGCCCATGCTGCCGCCCGAGCGCGAATAGATCGCCGTGTTGATGCCCACCAGCTGGCCCTGCGCATCCACCAGCGCGCCGCCCGAGTTGCCGGGGTTGATGGCCGCGTCGGTCTGGATGAAGCTCTCGAACGTGGACAGGCCCAGGCCGTTGCGGCCCAGCGCGCTGACGATGCCCATGGTCACCGTCTGGCCCACGTTGAAGGGGTTGCCGATGGCCAATACGGCGTCGCCCACCTGCAGCCCGCCGCTCTGGCCCAGCGCCACCGCGGGCAGCTTGTCGAGCGGCACGCGCAGCACGGCCAGATCGGTCTCCGGATCGGTGCCCACCACCTCGGCGCGCACCTCGCGGCCATCGGCCAGGCGCACGTCGATGTCGCGTGCGTTCTCCACCACATGGTGGTTGGTGAGCAGCAGGCCATCGGTGGAGACGATCACGCCGGAGCCGAAGCCCGCCTGCGGCTGGCCACGCTCACCGAAGAAGAAGTTGAAGTTCGGATCGTCGCTGTGCGGGTTGCGGCTGCGCGCGATGCTGGTGGTGACGCTGACCACCGCCGGCGCGGCCGCGCGGGCGGCGGCGGCAAAGCCCTCGCGCGGTGCGGCGGCGGTGCCGCTGCCGGGCGGCACCGCCGCCGGCAGCAGGCCACCGGGACCGCGCAGCGGGTTCAGCACCGGCGCGCCGCCGCCGGCACGCGGCGTGCGCTGGCCGGCCAGGCCCAGCCAGTGCGGCTTGAGCGTGCCCACCACGAACAGCACGGCCAGGGCCACCGTGGTGGCCTGGGAGAAAATCAGCCAGAGACGTCGCATCGGTGGGCGGTGGGGCAGGAGACGGGAAGGGGATGGCGATGAACCCAACACATGCCGGGGCCGGGCGCGGCGCGCTCGAGGGGCACCTGGCCGGCCTGCTGGGTGTCGACCGGTTCAAGGATTATGGGCCGAACGGTCTGCAGGTCGAGGGCCGGGCCACGGTGCGCCGGCTGGTCAGCGGGGTCACCGCCAGCCTGGCCTTCATCGAGGCTGCCATCGCCGATGGCGCCGATGCGCTGCTGGTGCACCACGGCCTGTTCTGGCGCGGCCAGGACGGCCGCGTGACCGGCTGGATGCGCCAGCGCCTGGGCCGCCTGCTGGCCGCCGATGTGAGCCTCTACGCCTACCACCTGCCGCTGGATGCACATGCCGAGCTCGGCAACAACGCGCAGCTGGGTGCGCGTCTGGGCCTGCGGGCCGATGCGCGCTTC
>CAYPDO010000834.1:0-2169 GCA_964409495.1 uncultured Bordetella sp. | reverse complement strand
GCCGGGGCCACCTCGCCCGGCAGGATCAGCTGCAAGCCCGCATACAGCGAGTTGGTGATGCACGACTGACCGCGCAGCGCGGGGTTCTCGAGGATCAGCACGCGCCGCTCGGCCTCTTCGGCCGAGATCAGACGGCCGGCCTCCATCACGCGCTCGCGCACGTCCTGGTAGCGCCACAGCGCCGCCTGGGCCACCGGCCGCGGGGTGGGCGGCACCAGCGCGCCCAGCACCTCCCACAGCGGCGTCATGTCATGGGCGCCGATGCGGCTGTAGAACTCCGCACGGGCGGCGCGCTCCTGGTCGGACAGGGGACGGGGGGTCATGGCGGTTTCCTCAGTTGCCTTGGCTGTAGAACGCGTCGGCGTAGATGTGGTCGGGCGCGATGCCGCGCTGCCGGGCCAGTTGGGTGGCGGCCTCCACCATCGGTGGCGAGCCGCACAGGTAGGCGCGCCAGCCCATCAGGTCGGGGTGGTCTTCCACGATGGCTTGGGTGACCAGACCGCAGCGATGCTGGCCGGGGTCACCGCCCGAGGCGACCACCACGTGCACGTTGAGCCGCGGGTTGGCTGTCTGCAGCGCCGCAAGCCAGTCTGAGCCGTAGATGTCGCGTGGCGAACGTACGCCGAAGTACAGGTGGATGTCGCTGGCCAGCCCTTCGGCTGCGATGCCGCGCAGGATGGACAGGATGGGTGCCAGCCCCGTGCCGCCAGCCACGCACAGGATGGGGCCGGCATGCTTGCGCCGCAGGTAGGCCGATCCCAGCGGCCCACTGACCTTGACCGCGTCGCCCACCTTCAACTGGTCCGCGATGTAGCCCGTCACGCGGCCACCGGGCACCAGTCGGACATGGAACTCGAACTGCCCGTCGGTCGTCAGGCCGGCCATCGAATAGGGCCGGCTCAGATCGGGGCCGAACTGCAGCTGCACGTACTGGCCGGGCGAGAACTCGATCGGCTTGGCGGGCTTGAGCAGCACGCGCTTGATGTCATGCGTCAGGTCCTCGATGGCCGCGACGCTGGCCTTGACGATCCGTGCCGGATGCACCACCACCTCGTCGGGCTCCGGGATGCGGATGGTGCAGGGCTCGGTCACATAGGTCTGGCAGGCCAGCACCTCGCTGTCCTGCACATCCAGCGGCCGCTGATCGATGCCGCCGCCGGCCAGCACGTCGCCATCGACCACGCGGCAGCGGCAGGTGCCGCAGCGGCCTGACATGCACGAGTAGGACATCGGCACCTGGGCCGCCAAAAGAGCTTCAAGCAGATTGGCGCCGGGCTCGGCCTGGATGACGCGGTTGAGGGGTTGTACGAGGATGTCCATGTCGGTGTCTGATCGCCGGCGGCATCATTCCCCGATCCGCGCATTCGGCAAATAGAATCGCGTGAATGTGATGTATCACTGCGCGTGATGAGGTGGCCGTGGAACTGACCGACATCGACCTGAACCAGCTGGTGCTGTTCCAGCAGCTGATGGTCGAACGGCGCGTCTCGAAGGTGGCCGAGAACCTGGGGCTGACGCAGCCGGCGGTCAGCAACACGCTGGCCAAGCTGCGCCGCCAGTTCGGCGACGACCTGTTCGTGCGCACCCCCGCCGGCATGATGCCCACGCCCTTTGCCGAGCAGCTGGCCGAACCCATCGGCTATGCGCTGGGCATGATCCACAGCGGGCTGAACCAGCACACCCGCTTCCTGCCGTCCAGCGTCAAGCGCACGATCACCATCGGCATGACCGACATCGGCGAAATCGTGTTCCTGCCCGCCCTGGTGGAGCGCCTGCGCCAGGAGGCGCCCGGCCTTTCGCTGGCCACGGTGCGCACCACGGCCACCACGCTGCGCGACGACATGGAGGCCGGCAAGGTCGATCTGGCCATCGGCCCGCTGCCGCAGCTGAAGGCCGGCTTCTTCCAGCGCCGGCTGTTCCGCCAGCGCTATGTGTGCCTGTTCCGCAAGGGCCATGCGCTGGACCGCAAGCGCCTGACGCTGGCCGACTTCAAGGCCGCCGAGCACCTGGTGATCGTGTCGGCCGGCACCGGCCACGGCCGGGTCGACGAGCTGATCCAGCGCGCCGGCATCGAGCGCAGCACGCGGCTGACCGTGCCGCACTTCGTCAGCGTGGGCCACATCCTGCGCCGCTCGGACATGCTGGCCACGGTGACCGAACGGCTGGCCG
>CAYPDO010000833.1:0-2169 GCA_964409495.1 uncultured Bordetella sp. | reverse complement strand
CCCACCGCGCCTGCCGGTGGTGCTGTCGCACGACGAGGTGGCACGCGCACTCGCCGCCTTGCCTGAACCCGGGCCGCGGCTGTTCGGTCATCTTCTTTATGGAACAGGCATGCGTCTGCTGGAAGGCCTGCGTCTGCGCGTGAAGGACATCGACTTCGAACGGCGCGCCATCGTCGTGCGCGAGGGCAAAGGCGGCAAGGACCGGGTGGTGATGCTGCCGGCCTCGCTGGAGCAGCCGCTGCGCGATCAGCTGGCCGCCGCCCATGCGCTGTGGGCTGCGGATCGGGCAGCCGGCTTGGCGGGCGTGCAGGTGCCGCATGCGCTCGGCCGCAAGTACCCGCGCGCGCCCTTGTCCTGGGCCTGGTTCTGGGTGTTTCCCCAGGCCACGCCGTCTGAAGATCCGCGTGGCGATCCAGGCGTGCTGCGTCGCCACCACCAGCAGGAGCAGCAGTTCCAGCGCGCCTTTCGGCAGGCCGTGCAGGCCGCCGGCATTCACAAGCCGGCCACGCCGCACACCTTGCGCCATTCCTTCGCCACGCACCTGCTGCTGTCGGGCTACGACATCCGCACCGTGCAGGAGCTGCTCGGCCACGCCGATGTCAGCACCACCATGATCTACACCCATGTGCTCAAGCTCGGCGGCGGCGCGGTGCGCAGCCCGGTCGATGCCTTGATGGCCGCCGGGCCGGCTTCCGCGTTGGCGCCCGGCTTGTCACCGGCTGCCGCGGCACGCACACCGCTTGGCCAGGCGTATGCGTCGGCGCCCGCCGGCAACGCTGGCGCAGCAGCCTGGCGCCAGCGCCCGCCGCCCCGCGCGCGTGAACCCGCGGCGGCCTATGTCGTCAGGCCGTCGCCGGCCCGCCGTTCACCGTGTCCGATCCAAGGCCCCGCCCCGTGGCACACCAGCCTGCTGCCTACGCCGAGCTTCATTGCCGCAGCCACTTCAGCTACCTGAGCGGCGCTTCCAGCCCCGAAGAGCTGATGGCTGCCGCCCAGGCCTGCGGCTACAGCGCGCTGGCGCTCACCGACGAGTGCTCGCTCGCCGGCGTGGTGCGTGCGCATGAGTGGCTGCTGGAGCAACAGCAAGAACAGCCAACGCCGCACGATCCCCAGCCCGAACCCGAACCCGAACCCGAACCCGAACCCGAACCCGAACCCCAACCCCAGACCCAGACCCAGACCCAGACCCAGACCCAGACCCAGACCGACGATTCACCCCGGCATGCCGCCCCCATCCACCTGATCATCGGCGCCGAGATGCGCCTGTCGCTGCCGGCCGCGGCTGATGCCGCGGCCCAGGCCCAGGCGGCGGTGCCGGCCTCGTCGCCGCTGGCCGGGCATGCACCGCCGCGCCTGCTGCTGCTGGCGCAGACCCGGCGCGGTTACGGCAACCTGTCGCAGTGGATCAGCGTGGCGCGTCGCCGGGCCGCCAAGGGCAGCTACCTGGCCTACGCCGCCGATCTGGAAGGGCGCGTGCCGAATGCGCCGCACCTGGCCGGGCTGCCCGACTGCGTGGCCCTGCTGCTGCCCGATCCGGCGGCCTCGTTCGAGACGCTCTTCGCCCAGGCCATGTGGCTGAAGACCTGGTTCGACGGCGGTGGTGGCGTGGCGGCTGGCGCACGCTGCGCAATGGCCATCGAGCTGCTGCACCGGCCGCACGATGCATGGCTGCGTGCGCTGCTGCCGCGGGTGTCGGCACTCACCGGGCTGCCGCTGGTGGCCTGCGGCGATGTGCGCATGCACAGCCGCCAGCGCAAGCCGCTGCTCGACGTGATGACCGCCACCCGCGTGAACCTGCCGGTGGCCGAATGCGGCTTCGCGCTCGAGCCCAATGCCGAGGCCCACCTGCGCCCGCTGGCCCGCCTGGCGGCGCTGCATGCGCCCGAGTGGCTGGCTGAATCGGTGCGCATTGCCGCCAGTTGCCGCTTCTCGCTGGCCGAGCTGCGCTACGAGTACCCGCAAGAGATCGTGCCCGCCGGCCACACCCCCGCCAGCTGGCTGCGCGCACTCACCGAAGACGGCGCGCAGCAGCGTTTTCCCGCCGGCGTGCCGGCCAAGGTGCGCGCAGCCATCGAGCACGAGCTGGCGGTCATCGCCCAGCTGCGCTTCGAGCCCTACTTCCTCACCGTGGCCGATGTCGTGCGCTGGGCGCGCCGCCAGGGCATCCTG
>CAYPDO010000832.1:0-2179 GCA_964409495.1 uncultured Bordetella sp. | reverse complement strand
CCGGGCGTGAAGATGCGCACGCGGTAGTCGGCGCCGGCGGCGGCGGCGTCATCGCCGGGCGGCAGCAGGAAGGTGGTTTCCGACAGGTTGGTCCAGCGCGCGAAGGCGGCCATGTCGGCATCGGCCAGGCCGGCAGCGTCGTGCACCACGGCCAGCGGGTTGCCGCGCAGGGCCTGGGCGGTGAAGACGTCGAGTTGGGTGAAGCGGTGCAGGGTCATGGTCTTCGGGGGCTCCGGCAATCCTCAGGTCGTCTCGGCGGGCCAGGTGCCGGCCAGCACCTTCTGGTAGACATCGCGGTCGACATTGCCGCCACTCATCACCACCGCGGTGCGGCGGCCGGCCAGCTGCGCGCGATCGGCCCAGGCTGCGGCCCAGGCGGCGGCACCGGCGCCTTCGGCGACCTGGTGCGTGGCCTCGAACAGTTGGCGCATCGCGGCGGCCACCTGGGCGTCGCTGACCTGCACCACCCGGGCCAGGCCACGCGCCAGCACCGGCAGTGCATCGGCATCGGGCGTGCGGCAGGCCATGCCGTCGGCCAGCTGCGTGCTCACCAGGTGCGACACGGCCTGCCCGGCCGCGAGCGACAGCGCATAGGCCGGCGCGCCAGTGGACACCACGCCGACGATCTGGCAATCCAGCCCCAGCGCGTCGCGCGCGGCGATCAGGCCGGCCGCACCCGAGCCCAGGCCGATGGGCACGTACACACGCTGCAGCGTGGGGGCGGCATCGAACAGCTCCAGCGCATAGCTGGCCACGCCGGCCACCAGCTGCGGGTGGAAGGACGGCACCATGGCCCAGCCACGCGCTTCGGCCAGCGCCTGGGCGTGCTCCTTCGCGGCCTGGAAATCCTCACCCTGCTCCACCAGCTCGGCGCCCAGCGCGCGCATCGCGGCGTTCTTCTCGCGGCTGTTGCCGTGCGGCACCACGATGGTCACCGCCAGGCCATGGCGCGCCGCGGCGCGGGCGATCGACTGGCCGTGGTTGCCGCGCGTGGCGCTCACCAGGCCGGCCGGGCGCGCGGCCTGCTGCATCAGGTGGTGCAGGTAGACCTCGCCACCGCGCACCTTGAAGGCGCCCACCGGCGTGTGGTTCTCGTGCTTGACCCACAGCTGCGTGCCGTCGCCCGGCGCCTGGGCGATGGCCTGCTCCAGCAGCGGCCAGCGGTGCTGCGGCGTGGGCGGCAGGGCCGCGGCCACCAGGGCCTGGGCGGCGCGCAGCTCGGCCAGGCCGGGCAGGGCCATGGCGGTCATGGCGTGGGTTCGCCGCGGCTGGCCAGGTGCTCGCGCAGCACGCGGCCGAGCTGGGCCACGCCCTCGGCAATGTCTTCGGGCGACAGCGTCACGAAGCTCAGGCGCAGCGTGCGTTCGTCGGCACCCTGGCCCGGGCCGTGGCCAGGCTGCGGCGCGAAGAAGGCCGAGCCCGGCACGTAGGCGATGCCGGCGTCCACGGCCTGCGGCAGCAGCGCCAGTGCATCGCAGCCGGGGGGCAGGCGCAGCCAGAAGAACATGCCGCCCTGCGGCACCTGCCACTCGGTGCCCTCGGGCATGTGCTGCACCAGCGCCGCGGCCATGGCCTGGCACTGGCGCTGGTAGCGCGCACGGATGGTGGGCACATGCTGGTCGAGGAAGCCGTTCCTGATGACCTCATGCACCACGCGCTGGTTGAAGCCGGGCGTGTGCAGATCGGCCGCCTGCTTGGCCTGCAGCAGCTTGGGGTAGAGCTCGGGCGGCGCCACCAGGTAGCCCAGGCGGAAGCCCGGCGTGAGCACCTTGCTGAAGCTGCCGAGGTAGATCACGCCCTCGGGCCAGCGCGCGGCCAGCGGCGCGGGCGGCGGGGTGTCGAACCACAGGTCGCCGTAGGGGTTGTCCTCGACGATGGGCACGCCGGCCGCCTGGGCCGCGGCCACCAGCGCATCGCGCCGCGCCGCGCCGATCACCCGGCCGGTGGGGTTCTGGAAGTTGGGCAGCAGGTACGCGAAGCGCGTGCCCGGCGCATCGTGCGCCAGCGCGGTGAGGGCCTCGGGGCGCGGGCCTTCGCCGTCGCCGGCCAGGCTGGCATAGATCGGCTCGAAGGGGTTGAAGGCCTGCAGCGCGCCCAGGTAGGTGGGCGTTTCCACCGCCACCGGCGCGCCAGGATCGACCAGCACCTTGGCCACCAGGTCCAGGCCCTGTTGCGAGCC
>CAYPDO010000831.1:0-2185 GCA_964409495.1 uncultured Bordetella sp. | reverse complement strand
AGCGGGGCCAGCCCGGCGGTGAAGGCGCGCACCCACAGCGCCTGGGCATTGCGCCGCCCGTAGCGGCCGGCCGCCAGCGCCAGCAGCGACGAGGGCAGCAGCAGACCGCTCATCGCCGCCAGCATGCCGGGCAGGCCGGCCACGCTCCAGCCCAGCAGGGCCACGAACAGCAGGTTGGGGCCCGGCGCCGCCTGGGCGATGGCCACGGCCTCGGTGAACTGCGCGTCGCTGAGCCAGCCGCGCTCGGCCACCAGCCAGCGCTGCATGTCGGGTGCGCTGGCCATCGCGCCGCCCACCGACAGCAGCGACAGCAGCATGAAATGCCCCCACATCGCCAGCAGCTCGGGCCAGCCCAGGCCGGCCAGCGGGGCGCCCAGGGCCGCGCCCAGCGCGCCGCCGGGCTGCAGGCTGGCCAGCACGCTCACCGGCCGGCCTCCCGCCGCCGCAGCGCCGCCGCGGCCAGGCCCATCGACAGCCCGCCCAGGCCCAGCACCACGGCGGCCAGCGGCCAGCGCAGCAGGCCCACCAGCAGCAGTGTCAGCGCCGCCAGGCCCAGCGCCGGCAGCCGGCCCAGCGGATGGACGTTCAGCGTGCGCGCCAGCTTCAGCGCGGTGGCGATCACCAGGCCGGCGGCCACCGCGCCCATGCCGCGCAGCGCGCCGGCCAGCCAGGGCAGGTGCTGCCAGTGCCGCCAGGCCGCGCCGGCGGCCAGCACGATCAGCGTGGGCAGCAGCAGCAGGCCGCCGGCCGCGCTGAGCGCGCCGCGCCAGCCGAACCAACGGTCGCCGGCGATCAGCGCCAGGTTCACGATGTTGGGCCCGGGCAGCACCTGGCCGGCGGCCAGCAACTCGGCAAACTCGGCCGGCGTGAGCCAGCGCATGCGCTCCACCAGCTCGCGGTGGGCCACCGGCAGCACGCCGCCGAAGCCCTGCAGCGCCAGCCGCGTGAACACGCCGAACAGCTGCACGCACGATTGCGGCCGCCGGGCCGCCGCCCCACCTGCCGCCGCGGCCACCGCCGGTGCGGGCTGCGGGGCCACGGGCTCAGGCATCGGGCCCCGGCCGCCGGGCCAGTGCGCGCGCCGCCCACAGGCTGGTGGCCAGGGCCGCCAGCATCCAGCCCAGGCCGGCCCAGTGCAGCTGGCCCCAGCCGGCGCCACCGGCACCGGCCAGCATGGCGCCGCCGGTGGCCGCGCCCAGCGCCTGGCCGGCATACAGCGCCGAGCTGTTCAGCGCCACCAGGGCCGGGGCCAGCGCCGGCGCGGCCAGCGACAGCCGCGCCTGCTGCGCCGAATTGCTGGAGAAGCAGCCCAGCGCCCAGGGCGCGCACACCAGCATCATCAGCGGCACGCTGACCGCCAGCGGCCACAGCAGCAGCGACAGCGCGATGGCCGCCAGCATCAGCACCACCAGGCGCGAGGCGCCATGCCGGTCGATGCGCCGCGACACCCACACATTGCCCAGCACGCCCAGCGCGCCGAACCAGAAGAACAGCCCGCTCACCGCCGCCGGGCTGGCGCCCAGCACCTGGCGGTAATAGGGCGCCAGATACGCGAACAGCGTGAACTGCCCCGAGGCGCTGAGCAGCGTGACCGCCACCGTGGCCAGCAGCGCCGGGCTGGTGGCCAGCTGCGCCCAGCCGGCGCGCGACATGGCCGCCGGCCGCACGCCATCGGGCAGCGCGCGCCACACGCCCAGCGCGGCGATGCAGGCCAGCAGCGCCACGCCGCAGAACGCGGCGCGCCAGCCCCACACCTCGCCGATCCAGGCCGCCAGCGGCATGCCCAGCACCGAGGCCAGGCTCCAGCCGAGAAACACGAAGGTGATGGCGCGGCCACGCTCGGCCGGCGGCGCCATCACGGCAATGGCCGCAGCGGCCTGCGGCGAGAACACCGCCGCCGCCAGCACTGCCAGCGCGCGCACCGGCAGCAGGGTGGCGAAGCCGGACATCAGCGCGCACAGCGCATGGCCCAGCGCATACACCAGCAGCGACCAGGCCAGCAACCGGCGCCGGTCGAAGCCGGCCACCACCGCGGCGGCCAGCGGCGCGCCCAGCGCCAGCGCCACCGCCGCCACGCTGATCAGCTGGCCGGCCACCGGCACGCTGATCTGCAGGTCTTGCGCCAGGTTGTTGAGCGTGCCGGCCGTGACCAGCACGATCGGGCCCAGCACCAGGCCGACGAAGC
>CAYPDO010000830.1:0-2187 GCA_964409495.1 uncultured Bordetella sp. | reverse complement strand
CCTGGTTTCCGTGGGCATCACCTCGGCCGAAGAGGTGATCCGCGTGACGCGGGACTGACCGGCCATCCACACCCGCCATGCCCGCCTACACCTACGAAGCGCTCGATGCCGACGGCAAGTCGCGCAAGGGCATCGTTGACGCCGAGAACGCCAAGGCCGCACGTGGCCAGCTGCGTGGCCAGGGCCTGGTGCCGCTGGGCGTGGCGCCGGTGGCCGCCGCGCAGAACCAGGACGGGCGGCCGCGCGCGCTGTTCCAGCGCAAGGTGTTCACGCGCACCGGCCTGGCGGTGTGGACGCGCCAGCTCGCCGGCCTGGTGGTGGCCGGCCTGCCGCTGGAGCGTGCACTCACCGCGTTGTCCGACGAGGCCGAGCAGCCGGCCCAGCGCGAGCTGGTGGCCCACCTGCGCGCCGAGGTGAATGCCGGCTCGGCCTTCGCCCGGGCGCTGGGCGGCTCGCCGCGCGAATTTGATGAGGTCTACCGCGCCGTGGTGGCCGCCGGCGAGCAGAGCGGCGCGCTGGGCGCCGTGCTCGAACGCCTGGCCGACGACCTGGAAGAGCGCCAGGCCCTGGGCGCCAAGCTGCTGGGCGCGGCGCTGTACCCGGCCATCGTGTCGCTGGTGGCACTCGGCATCGTGATCATCCTGGTGACCTATGTGGTGCCGCAGGTGGCCGGCGTGTTCACCAGCACCAAGCAGGCCCTGCCCACCATCACCGTGGCCATGCTGGCCATCAGCGCCTTCGTGCGCCAATGGGGCTGGCTGATGGCGCTGGCGGCCGTGGGCGGCGGCGTGGCGCTGGCCACCGCGCTGCGCGCCGAGGCCTTCCGCCTGCGCTTCGATGCCGCCTGGCTGCGCCTGCCGCTGCTGGGCCGGCTGGCGCGCGGCTACAACGCGGCGCGTTTTGCCGGCACGCTGGCCATGCTGGCGAATGCCGGCGTGCCCATCCTGAAGGCGCTGCAGGCCGCCGCCGAGACCCTGGGCAACCGCGCGCTGCGCGCCGATGCGCTGGACGCCCTGGCCCAGGTGCGCGAAGGCGCGCCGCTGGCCTCGGCGCTGGCCGCCAAGAAGCGCTTTCCGGGCCTGCTGGCGATGTTTGCCCGCCTGGGCGAGCAGACCGGCCAGCTGCCGCAGATGCTGGACCGCGCTGCGCGCCAGCTCTCGGGCGAGGTGCAGCGCCGCGCCATGGCCCTGGCCACGCTGCTGGAGCCGCTGCTGATCGTGGCCATGGGCGGCATCGTGATGCTGATCGTGCTGGCGGTGATGCTGCCGATCATCCAGCTCAACACCTGGGTCAGGTAGTGGGCCCCCGGCCGCCTGGCGGCCCCTTGAAGGGCGCGTTGGCCGCCAGCGGCCAACCCTTCGGCAGGCGTGAACAGTCCACTGGACTGTCCACGTCCGGCCTCAGCCCCCCGAGGGGGCTACCGAAGCCGACCGGGCAACCCGGATCGGCTTCGGCCCTCCCGACTGGCACCGCGTTCCCCTGGCCGTCTGGCGGCCTGTCCCCGCTGGGGACCGACGGTGGTTTGCGGACGGTGGCGTGCAGCGCGGCGCGGGTCTTGCTACGCTTGCATCCAGTCAATTGCCGGGCTGAAGTCGGGTAGATGGGGCGATCGACCTGCCCTCGGTGCTGGCAAGGTGCAGTCAACGTGTACGGAGGTGTGCATGGCCCGCAGCATGTCGTCGTCATCGACCGAGTTGATCGCGGTTGCGTCGCAACCCGGCATTCCGATCGCGCAGATGCGCCCGGTGTACCGCTGCGCCGATGTGGAAAAGCGCCTGAACAAGCTGCCGCCCAAGGAGCACGAGAACCTGCGCAGCACCTATGAGCGCATGCTCGAGAAGGGCGCCGAGCGCTTCCAGGTCAAGCCCTCGGGCCTGCCGGCCATGGCCCACCTGTATGACGAGCTGCCCAACTTCCACGAGGTGCTCGACGACATCCGCCGCCAGCTGGCGCTGTGCCACGACAGCCGCGACGCGCTCGAGATCACGCCGATGCTGCTGCTGGGCCCGCCCGGCGTGGGCAAGACCCACTTCGCACGCGAGGTGGCCCAACTGCTGGGCACCGGCATGGGCTTTGTCTCGATGAGCTCGCTGACCGCCGGCTGGGTGCTGAGCGGCGCCAGCAGCCAGTGGAAGGGGGCCCGGCCCGGCAAGGTGTTCGAGACCCTGGTGGATGGCCAGTACGCCA
>CAYPDO010000829.1:0-2194 GCA_964409495.1 uncultured Bordetella sp. | reverse complement strand
AGCCAGCCGGTGGCACCCGCGGCGCGGCCAGCCATCTTCATCTGGTCACTCGACTCGGTGGTCAGGATCAGGATCGGCGTGCTCTTGAACTTCGGGCTCTCGCGCAGCTTCTTGGTCAGCGAGATGCCGTCCATGCGCGGCATGTTCTGGTCGGTGAGCACCAGGCTGAAATCGCGCTGGCCAGCCTTCTCCCAGGCGTCCTGGCCGTCCACGGCCTCGACGACGTTGAAGCCGGCGTTCTTCAGCGTGAAGGACACCATCTGGCGCATGGAGGCGGAATCGTCGACGGCGAGGATCGAGTGCATGGGGTTTTCTCCGAAATCTCTGAGGGCTGTAGCGGGGGGATTGGGTTGGGGTGGGCGGCGGTCTAGAACAGCTCGATCGAGCCGGCGTCCATCTCGTCCTGGGTCACGGGGTTGGGGCGCAGCGGGGCTTCTTCCACCACGGCGACACCGTCTTCGTCGTCCCCCATCACGTCATTGGCCAGGCGGTCTGCGCAGCTGCGCAGACGGCGCTGCGTGTGGCCGATCAGCTGCCAGGCCATGTCCTGGAACTGCATGGCGGTGACGGCGCCACCCAGGTGTTGCATGGCCTCGTGCAGCCCTTCGGCCTGCAGCTCGGGGTGTTGGGCGGCGGCCCGGGCCAGACGCGTGATCTGGGCCGAGGCGCCATAAAAATGGCCCATCAGCGTTTCCGTGGCGTCCGCCAGCAGGCGCTGCAGCCGGTCCAGGTCGTTCTGGGCCACCATCAGGCTGTCCTGCAGGTCGGCCGCCACGGTCAGGCTTACCTCGGCACTCGGTACCTGCGGCGTCAGTTCATCGTCGGGCATCGTCACTCCACGTTCACGGCAACCCTGCCGGGACTTCCGGATGGCAGGGGCTTCGCGATTTTTCGGCGCGGTGGCTGGAAACATTAGGGCGAAGACCGCCGGCAAGGCGGTGCATTTCCACGCCGGGCGGGCAGGGCGGGCGGCGAGCGTGGGCTTTGCCATACTCCGGGCATGTCCATTTCGACCCCCGACCGGGTGCTGCGGGTCCTGCATGTCGAGGATTCCCCACTCGACCATGACCTGGCCATGGCCCACCTGGCCCGTGCCGGCCACCGGCTGGACGCGCTGCGCGTGGACACCGAGGCCGCGTTCGCACGCTGCCTGGCCGACGGCCCGCAGGGGCCGGACGGGCCGCCCTGGGACGTGGTGCTGTCGGACTTCAAGCTGCCCGGCTTCACCGGCCTGCGCGCGCAGCAGATCCTCAAGGACAGCGGCTGCGATCTGCCGTTCATCCTGGTGTCGGGCGAGATCGGCGAGGACACCGCGGTGGCCGCGATGCGCAACGGTGCCTCCGACTACCTGCTGAAGAACAACCTGGCGCGCCTGGCGCCGGCGGTGGAGCACGCCATTGCCGCGCAGCGCGAGCGCCTGGCCCGCCAGCAGGCCGACCGCGAGCTGGCGGCCAGCCGCCAGCGCCTGAGTGAGCTGGCCCAGCACCTGCAGACCAGCATCGAGATGGAGCGCGCGGCCATCGCCCGCGAGATCCACGACGACGTGGGCGGCAGCCTCACGGCGATCAAGTTCGATCTGTCGTGGATTGCCCGGCACGTCGATTCGCCCGAGGTGCAGCAGCGCGTGGCCACGGCGCTGGACACCGTGGCCCATGCGGTGGAGGCCAGCCAGCGCATCATGCTGAACCTGCGCCCGGCCATCCTCGAGCAGGGCCTGGTGCCGGCGCTGCAGTGGATGGCGCAGGCCTTCGAGAAGCGCCACGGCATCACCTGTGTCTGCCAGACCAGTCATGATGCGATGCAGCTGCCGGTGGGCGTGCCGCTGGTGGCCTACCGCTTTGCGCAAGAGGCCCTGACCAATGTGACCAAGCATGCCCAGGCCAGCAAGGTGCTGATCGACCTGTCGCTGGCGCGCGGCGTGCTGTCGCTGGAAGTCAGCGACAACGGCCGCGGCCTGGCCAAGGCCGATCTGGCCAAGGCGCGCAGTTTCGGCCTGCGCGGCCTGCACGAGCGTGCCGGCACCGTGGGCGGCTGGGTGGATGTGTCCAGCAGCGGCAGCGGCACGGTGCTGATGCTCTCGGTGCCCATCCCCGGGGCCGGCGCCGACGACACCGACTACGACGATCCCGATACGCTGGGTTGGGACGAAAACTCATGATCAAAGTCATCCTCTGCGACGACCATGCGCTGATCC
>CAYPDO010000828.1:0-2195 GCA_964409495.1 uncultured Bordetella sp. | reverse complement strand
GTGACTGGGACGTGGATGGCCGGTTGTTCGATCGCCGGCCGGCCGTGGTCGACCCGATCCGGCCGCTGAAACGAGCAAACTGTCCGCCCGACCTCGCGCGCTTGGCCCTGGGCGGCGGTTGCGGATCCGGTCCCAGGTGGATCAGGATCGTCGCGATCACCGGTCACGCAGCGATGGCCGCGGCCGCATCTACAGCGACCACCAGCCGGGCGGCGAACGATAGTTTCCCTTGACCCTCTGCTGAAATCCCGCCGCGCCGCCCATGCGGCTGCCACGCGAACCCCTTGTCCAGCCCTCGGTGCGCAGTTGACCCGCCAGACCGGACCCTCCAACATTGCGGGACCACCGAAAGCCGATTCGGATGCGGGAGCAGCCAGACCATGTCGGAGGACCACCAGAACCATCCGCGCCGGGCCGGGCTGCGGCTTTCGACCCGCCTGCTGCTGTACGTAGTCTCACTCATCGTCGTCTTGCCTCTGAGCCTAGTGGGCGCCGCGTTGCTGGGCTCGAACGTCGTGGGCGACGCCTATCTGTTCCTGGCGCCGGTGGCCTATACGGTCTGCTACTTCCGCAAGACGCGAACGCGCCCCGTGAAGACCAATCCAGGCCTCGCGGCGCGGGCCATACCGCACGTGCCGCTGGCGTCGCCCAAGCTGAGCCCGGCCCTCCTACTTTGCGGGACCGCCAAACGCCGATTTGGATGCCGGAGCCGCCCGACCATGTCGGAGGACTACCAAAACCATCCGCCCCGGGCCGGGCTGCGGCTTTTGACCCGCCTGCTGCTGTATGCGGCGTCACTCCTCGTCGTTCTGCCGCTGAGCCTACTGGGCGCCGTGTTGCTGGGCTCGAGCTTCGTGGGCGACGCCTTCCTGGTCCTGGCGCCGGTGGCCTACACGGTCTACTACTTCCGCAAGACGCGGCCGCGCACCGTGAGGATCGATCCAGGCGGCGCGGCGCCGGCTATGCCGCCCGTGCCACAGGCGCTGAACGAGCGGCGTCGGCGCGGGCGCAGTGTCGACCGCAGGAAGCTGCTGATCATGTTGTTGGCCTACATTCCTGGCGGCCTGCTGGCCGTCACAGTCATCGGTTGGGCGATGCCATACTGGGCGCAAGCGGTGGAAGCGCTGTCCGCAAGGCTGGGCCTGCCCCCCCTCGCCCCCCTGGGCCTGGTGTTTCCGTTGGGGGGCATGGGGCTTTTCATGATGGTCTATGCGGGGCTGACGAATCGCCTACTTGGTTGCAAGCGATTGGGCCACACCGTGCTTTGGCTTCGCCGATTCCACCAAGACGATCTGTTCCCGTTCGACCTGCTGCTGGACGACGTGTGCCGCGGCATTGCCATGCCCATCACCGTAGCCGATACCACCGTGCCGAACTCGGCCGTGAACGCCCTGATCCACTTGCACTGGCTGGTCAAGGTTGGCGCCGTGGTGATGTTCCTCGGCTTTCTGAGCTTTCTCTTCTTCTCCTCCGACACCCCGAATGCGCTCATCGCGATGGTCACGGTCCCGCCCGTGCTCCTGGGCATGGGGTTGCAGGTGCTGGGCATGCGCCGGGGCGGGCGGCTGGACCTCACAAGCGACGAAGACCGGTCGGCGATCGAGCAGGTCTTCGACGCTGTCCGCAACGGCAAGCCCATGACCTCGGCAATGACCGTGGTGCGTCTGTCCGACGAAAACTGGCAGCGCTGGGTGGGTGACTTCATCGCGCGTGCCGATGCGGTCATCCTGGATGTCACGCACTTGAACGACAACCTCGGCTGGGAATTGCGCGCCTGCCGGGACCGGCTGGCGCCGGGCTGCCTGGTGCTGGCCTGCGGCGAAGACGCAGTCGGTGGCCAAGGGCGCTGGTCGCGTTTGCAGCCCGAGTTGGAACGCAGCCTCGGGCCGGACTTTGTGCAGAACTGCCAGCGGTTCACCTACTCCTTGCCCCGCTGGCGCTGGCTGACCCGCCACGTGTTGCACGTGAACAGGCGTCAGACCATGGCCTGGTTGCTGCGCAGGCGGCATGAAGCCAGGTTGCTGGCGCTGCTGGAGTCGGCGTTCGTGTCGAAGTCAGAAGCGATGCTGGCTGAAACCTCCGCCCCGGCGGCAGCGGCCTGAGCCTGGTCTTGGCCAACGGGTCAATGGCCTGGCCGACCGATCACCACCGCAAGTCGGCAAGGCCAGCCAACGGCCGCGGCCGTTGCAGCTGGG
>CAYPDO010000827.1:0-2198 GCA_964409495.1 uncultured Bordetella sp. | reverse complement strand
TGTAGCCGTAGCCACCGTGGATCTGGATCGCCAGGCTGTTGGCCTCCAGGCACCACTCGCTGGGCCAGCTCTTGGCAATGGGGGTCAGCACCTCCAGCAGCCACCGGGCATCGTGCGCGGCCTCGGGCGCGCCGGTGTGCTGCTCATCCACCAGGCGGGCGCAGTACAGCGCCAGTGCCAGCGCACCTTCGGCATACGCCTTCTGCGCCAGCAGCATGCGTTTCACATCGGCGTGCTCGATGATGGGGATCTGCGGCGCCGCCGCGTCCTTTCCGCCGACACCCATCGCCCGGCCCTGCGGCCGCTGGCGCGCATAGGCCAGGCTGGCCTCGTAGCCGGCCATGCCCAGCATCGTGGCGGCCATGCCCACGCCGATGCGCGCCTCGTTCATCATGTGGAACATGCAGGCCAGGCCCTGGCCCGGCTGCCCCACCAGGTAGCCCACCGCGCCCGCCTGGCCGCCGGGCTTGAAGCGCCCTTCGCCAAAGTTCAGCAGCGTGTTGGTGGTGCCCCGCCAGCCGCACTTGTGGTTCAGGCCGGCCAGCGCCACATCGTTGCGCGCGCCGGTGAGCTGGCCGTCGGTGTTGACCAGCTTCTTGGGCACGATGAACAGCGAGATGCCCTTCACACCTGGAACCGTCTTGCCATCGGGCCCGGGGATCTTGGCCAGCACCAGGTGGATGATGTTCTCGGTGAGCTCATGCTCGCCCGCCGAGATCCACATCTTGTTGCCCTTGAGGCGGTAGCGCGGGCCCAGCGGATCGTCCGCATGCCCGTCACCATCCGGCGTGGCGCGGGTGGCCACGTCGCTCAGGCTGGAGCCGGCCTGCGGCTCGGACAGGCACATGGTGCCCGAGAAGCGGCCCGAGAACTCGTTGAGCGCGAACACGCGCTTCTGCGTCTCGGTGCCATGCGCCATCAGCAGGTTGGCATTGCCCTCGCTGAGCATGCCCGAGCCGATGCTGACCTAGGCGTTGGCGAAAAACGCGTTGGCCGCGGCCTCGACGGTATAGGGCAGCTGCATGCCGCCGATGTCGTAGTCTTGCGCCGCGCTGAGCATGCCGGATTCGGCATAGGCGTCCCAGGCGGCCTGGGTGGCGGCAGGCAGGACCACCTTCTCGCCATCGGGGCCGGATTCCACCCGCGGCTCCTCCACATCCACCAGGCGGTTGAAGGGTGCGTACTTCTCGCGCGCGATGCGCTCGCAGGTGTCGAGCACCTGGGCAAAGGTTTCGGGCGAATGGTCGGCAAAACGTTCGCGCTCGGTGAGCGCAGCCACGTTCAGCCAGTGCTGCAGCAGGAAATCGACGGTATCGCGCATGGGCAGGAGCCAGGGTTTCAGGATTGGCCGGCGGCGGCTGCCGCGGCCGGCGGTGTGCCCGGGCCATCGCCGAGCTTCACGATGGTGCCCTGGGCCAGGGCACACAGCTTCTCGCTGCCGTCGCCGGCCACGGCCAGCACCTCGCAGCGGCACACGGCCTGGCCGCGCCCGGCATGCACCGCCTCGGCACGCGCCAGCAGGCGCTGACCAACGGCCGGCCGCACATAGTTGATCTTGAACTCAGCGGTCACCACCGGCACCTGCAGCGCGGTGCCGCCGGCATAGGTGAGTGCGTTGTCGGCCAGGTAGCTGACCACGCCGCCATGGGCAAAGCCGTTCTGCTGCAGGTGCTGCGGACCCAGCGTGATGGCCAGCGTGCACCGGCCGGGCGCCAAGGCCTCCAGCGTGGCCCCCAGCAGCTGCGAGAAGGCCTGCTGCGCCAGCACCTCGCGCCCGTAGGCCAGAAGCTGCGCCTGTTGCACGGGCGACATGCTGCGCGCGCCCGGCGTTTACAGAACTTCGAACACGCCGGCCGCCCCCATGCCGCCGCCGATGCACATGGTCACGCACACGCGCTTGGCACCGCGGCGCTTGCCCTCGATCAGCGCATGGCCGGTCAGGCGCTGGCCGCTCACGCCGTAGGGGTGGCCCACGGCAATGGCGCCGCCGTTGACGTTCAGGCGGTCCATCGGGATGCCGAGGGTGTCAGCGCAATACAGCACCTGCACGGCGAAGGCTTCGTTCAGCTCCCACAGGTCGATGTCGCTCACCTTCAGGCCCAGCTTCTTCAGCACCTTGGGCACGGCGAACACCGGGCCGATGCCCATCTCGTCGGGCTCGCAGCCGGCCACCGCGAAGCCGAGGAAGCGGCCCAGCG
>CAYPDO010000826.1:0-2198 GCA_964409495.1 uncultured Bordetella sp. | reverse complement strand
ACCGTTTTGCGAATGCCGGTGGCAAAGGTCTCGGCCGGGCGCCAGCCGAGTTCGCGCTCGATCTTGCGGGCGTCGATGGCATAGCGGCGGTCATGGCCGGGGCGGTCGGTCACGTAGGTGATCAGGCGCTCGTACTTGCCGGCGGGGTCGGGCTTCAGTTCATCGAGCAGCGCACACACCGTCTTCACGATGTCGATGTTGGCCATCTCGTTCCAGCCGCCGATGTTGTAGGTCTCGCCCAGGCGGCCACCGGCCAGCACGGCGCGGATGCCGCTGCAGTGGTCCTTGACGTACAGCCAGTCGCGGATCTGCTGGCCGTCGCCATACACCGGCAGCGGCTTGCCGGCCAGCGCGTTGACGATCATCAGCGGGATCAGCTTCTCGGGAAAGTGCAGCGGCCCGTAGTTGTTGCTGCAGTTGGTGGTGAGCACCGGCAGGCCGTAGGTGTGGTGCCAGGCACGCACCAGGTGATCGCTGGCCGCCTTGCTGGCGCTGTACGGGCTGTTGGGCTCGTAGGGGTTGGTTTCGGTGAACGGCGGATCGCTGGGCTTCAGGCTGCCGTAGACCTCGTCGGTGGACACATGGTGGAAGCGGAACGCGGCCTTGGCCTCGCCCTGCAAGGCGCTCCAGTGGGCGCGCGCGGCTTCCAGCAGCGTGAAGGTGCCGTCCACATTGGTCTTCATGAACGCGCCGGGGCCATGGATGCTGCGGTCGACATGGCTCTCGGCCGCGAAGTGCACGATGGCGCGCGGCTGGTGCGTGGCGAGCAACTGGTCGACCAGCGCGCGGTCGCCGATGTCGCCATGCACGAACACATGGCGCGCATCGCCCTGCAGCGGCGCCAGGTTGGCGCGGTTGCCGGCATAGGTGAGGGCGTCGAGGTTGACGACGGCTTCGGCGGCCGGATCGGCCAGCCAGTCGAGCACGAAGTTGCTGCCGATGAAGCCGGCGCCGCCGGTGACGAGGATGGTCATGCGATGACTCCTTGGAACCTGGATTACTTGGGTGCGCGGCCGTAGGTGTCTTCGAAGCGCACGATGTCATCCTCACCCAGGTAGCTGCCCGACTGCACCTCGATGATCTCGAGCGGCACCTTGCCGGGGTTGGCCAGGCGGTGGGTCTGACCCAGCGGGATGTAGGTGCTCTGGTTTTCTGACAGCAGCAGCACCTTGTCGCCATTGGTGATCTCGGCGGTGCCAGAGACCACGATCCAGTGCTCGGCGCGGTGGTGGTGCATCTGCAGGCTCAAGGACGCGCCGGGCTTGACCATGATGCGCTTGACCTGGTGGCGCGGGCCGTTGTCGATGCTGTCGTACCAGCCCCAGGGGCGGTGCACCTTGCGATGCAGCACCTGCTCGCCACGCTGCTCGGCACCGAGCTGGTTGACGATCTGCTTGACCTCCTGGCTGCGCGCACGGTCGGCCACCAGCACGGCGTCGGGAGTTTCCACCACGATCACGTCGCGCAGGCCCACGGTACTGACCAGGCGGCTGGTGGCATGCACCAGCGTGTTCTTCGAATCCTTGACGATGGCATCGCCGACGCTGGCATTGCCGTCGGCATCCTTGGGGGCCACCTGCCACACGGCGTCCCAGGCGCCCAGGTCATTCCAGCCGGCGTCCAGCGCCACCATGCGGATGTCATACGCGCTGCCGGGGCACTTTTCCATGACCGCGTAGTCCACCGACTCACTGGGCACGGCGGCAAATTCGGCCTTACCGGGGCGCACGAACTTGGCATCGGTGCTGCGTGCAGCCCAGGCGGCGCGCGTGGCGCTGTCGATGTCGGGGCGGAACTGCGCCAGTGCCTTCAGCCACACGGAGGCTTTCAGCACGAACATGCCGGCATTCCAGAAGTAGCCACCTTCGGCCAGATATCGTTCGGCGGTGGCCAGGTCGGGCTTTTCGACGAAGCGCTGCACGCCCACCGCACCGCTGCCCGCCGCGGCCTGGATGTAGCCGTAGCCGGTCTCGGGCTTGTCGGGTGTGATGCCCAGGATGACGATGGCGCCCTGCTGGGCGGCAACCACCGCCTCGCGCACCGCCGCGGTGAAGGCTGCCGGATCGGCAATGGTCTGGTCGGCCGACGTGATCACCAGCACCGGGTCGGCGCCACCGTCGGCCGCCTGCAGCGCGGCCAGCGTGACCGCCGGCGCGGTGTTGCGGCCCACCGGCTCCAGCAGCACGGCGCTGGGCTCG
>CAYPDO010000825.1:0-2201 GCA_964409495.1 uncultured Bordetella sp. | reverse complement strand
CGTGAAGTGGGGCGGCGGCTCGCGCGGCTCCACCGAGCACATTGCCGCGGCCATGCTGGCGCGCGAGGTAGACGTGGATGCCGGCAAGATCAACTACGTGGCCTTCCGCGGCGGCGGCGAGGCGGTGGCCGCGGTGCTGGGCGGCAATGTCACGGTGGGCGGCAGCGGCTACACCGAGTTTGGCGAGTACATCAAGAGCGGCAAGATGCGCCCGATCGCCGTGACCTCGGCCACGCGCCTGAAGGGCGTGGACGCGCCCACGCTGAAGGAGCTGGGCCTGAACGTGGAGATCGGCAACTGGCGCGGCGTGTATGCCGCGCCCGGCATCACCGCCGAGCAGCGCAAGGTGCTGACCGACATGGTGCTCAAGGCCACCAGGAGCGCCGCCTGGGCGCAGGCCGTCGAGACCCATGGCTGGACGCCCGCGCTGCTGAGCGGCCCGGAGTTCGACAAGTTCGTCGACGACCAGTTCGCCGCGCTGCGTGCGGTGATGGTCAAGGCCGGCATGATCTGATGCCGGCCGCAGCGCACCATCCCAAGCAGCTGGCCGTGGGCGCGGGCGTGCTGGCGCTGGCCGCGCTGCTGGCCGCCGGCGCGTCGCAGATCGGCGGCGAGGCCGGCTACGGTGGCGTGGGCCCGGCCTTCCTGGCCTGGGCGGTCAGCGCGCTGCTGGGCGGCTGCGGCCTGCTGCTGCTGCGCGAGGCGCTGAGCGGTGGTTTTCGCGGCATGCCGGTGGACGACGAGGCCGTGGATGCGGCCGATGCCGCCGCACCGGACGCCGCCTACTGGCCCGGCTTCGTCTGGGTCAGCGCGGGCCTGCTGCTCAATGCGCTGCTGATCACGCGCCTGGGCTTCATCCTCAGCTGCGCGATGTGTTTTGCCTGTGCGGTGCGCGGCTTCAAGGGCGCGCAGGGGCGCGCACGGCGCGGTGTGGGCGGCTGGCTGCGCGATGGCCTGATCGGCATCGCCATCGCCGCGCCCGTGTACTGGATGTTCAGCAAGGGCCTGGCGATCAGCCTGCCGGGCCTGACCAGCACCGGCTGGCTCTGACGGAGTGGCGTTGATGGATCTCTGGAACCTGCTGATGCAGGGCTTTGCCACGGCCGGCACGCCGGTCAA
Source organism: uncultured Bordetella sp. (assembly GCA_964409495.1). Taxonomy (GTDB): domain Bacteria; phylum Pseudomonadota; class Gammaproteobacteria; order Burkholderiales; family Burkholderiaceae_C; genus Pseudaquabacterium. The sequence goes on along the minus strand of CAYPDO010000825.1, from coordinate 1,082 downwards.
CCTGCTGTGGGCGCTGCTGGGCTGCACCATTGGCACGGCGGTGGGCGTGCTGCCGGGCATCGGCCCGTCCACCGCGGTGGCCATGCTGCTGCCGATCACGCTGAAGGTCGACCCCACGGCGTCGATGATCTTCTTCGCCGGCATCTACTACGGGGCGATGTACGGTGGCTCCACCACCTCCATCCTGATGAACACGCCCGGCGAGGCCGGCTCGCTGATCACCGCGATGGAGGGCAATAAGATGGCCCGCCACGGCCGCGCCGGCGCGGCGCTGGCCACGGCGGCCATCGGCAGCTTCGTGGCCGGCAGCATCGCCACCGTGGTGGTCACGCTGTTTGCGCCACTGGTGGCCATGCATGCGGTCAAGCTGGGCCCGCCCGAGTACTTTCTGCTGATGGTGCTGGCCTTCTGCACCGTGAGCTCGGTGCTGGGCCAGAGCACGCTGCGCGGCCTGACGGCGCTGGGCATCGGCCTGGCGATGGGCCTGGTGGGCCTGGACCAGATCTCGGGCCAGGCGCGCTACACCCTGGGCGTGCCCGAGCTGCTGGACGGCCTGGAGGTGGTGCTGATCGCGGTGGGCCTGTTCGCCGTGGCCGAGGCGCTTCACGCGGTGCTGTTTGAAGGCCGCGTGGTCGAGACGCAGAACGCGATGAGCCGCGTGCACATGAGCGCGCAGGAATGGCGCCGCTCCTGGCCGGCCTGGCTGCGCGGCACCTTCATCGGCATTCCGTTCGGCACCATCCCGGCCGGGGGCAGCGAGATCCCCACCTTCCTGAGCTATGCCACCGAGAAGAAGCTGTCGAAGCACCAGGCCGAGTTCGGCAAGGGCGGCGCAATCGAGGGCGTGGCCGGGCCCGAGGCGGCCAACAACGCGGCCATCACCGCCACGCTGATCCCGCTGCTGACGCTGGGCATTCCCACCTCCAACACCACCGCGGTGCTGCTGGGCGCGTTCCAGAACTACGGCATCAATCCCGGGCCGCAGCTGTTCGACAGCAATGCCTCGCTGGTGTGGGCGCTGATCGCCAGCCTGTACATCGGCAACGTGATGCTGCTGGTGCTCAACCTGCCGCTGGTGGGCC
>CAYPDO010000824.1:0-2201 GCA_964409495.1 uncultured Bordetella sp. | reverse complement strand
GCCGCGGCGGCGCTGGCGCGGCCCGGCGCGGTGGCCCAGGCCGAGCAGCTGCCGCCGCTGGCCAGCGTCTCGCTGCTGGCCGCCGAGACCGATTTCTCCGAGCCCGGCGAGATGGGCGTGCTGATCGACGAGAGCCAGGTCGCGCTGCTGGAAGACATGATGGCCGAGCGCGGCTTTCTCACCGGCCCGCAGATGGCCGGCAGCTTCCAGTTCCTGCACTCGCGCGAGCTGATCTGGAGCGCCAAGCTGCGCGAGGTGTGGCTGGGCGAGCGCCTGCGCCCGAACGACCTGATGGCCTGGAATGCCGACCTCACGCGCATGCCGGCCGCCATGCACAGCGAATACCTGCGCGGCTGCTACCTGCGCAACGAGCTGGCCGAAAGCCGCTACCCGGTGGAAGACCGGCCGGTATCGCTGGCCGACATCCGCCAGCCGATCTTTCTGGTGGGCACCGAGAAGGACCATGTCTCGCCGTGGAAGTCGGTCTACAAGCTGCATCGGCTGAGCGACACCGCGCTGACCTTCGTGCTCACCAACGGTGGCCACAACGCCGGCATCGTCAGCGAGCCCGGCCATGCCGGCCGCCACTACGCCATGCGCACCAAGCCGGCCGATGGCGCCTGGGTGCCGCCGGAGGACTGGGCCGCCGGCGCCACGCGCCACGAGGGCTCGTGGTGGACGGCCTGGCATGACTGGCTGCTGGCGCACGGCAGCGGCCGCCAGGTGCCGGGCCGCGCCATCGCCGCAGCCGACGCGCTGTGCGCGGCGCCGGGCGAGAACGTGCTGGTGCGCTACGACGATTGAACGGGCATGGGCGCCGGACCGCTCAGCCCGACGCGAAACCGCCAAGCGCCCAACTGACCCGTCAGCCCGCCAGCACCGCCGCCATGCCGTCGGCCACGCGCGCCACGTTGGCGGTGCTGAGGCCGGCCACGCACATGCGGCCCGAGGCGATCAGGTACACCGCATGCTCGTCGCGCAGGCGCTGCACCTGGGCCGCGCTCAGGCCGGTGTAGCTGAACATGCCGCGCTGGCTGAGCAGGTAGCCGAAGTCATGTGCGGGCAGGCGCTGCACCAGGGCGGCGTGCAGCGCGCGGCGCAGGCCGGCGATGCGCTCGCGCATCTGCGCCACCTCGGCCTCCCACTGGGCGCGCAGGTCGGCCTCGCCCAGCACCTTGGCCACCAGTTTGCCGGCATGGATGGCCGGGCTGGAGTAGATGCGGCGCACGGTGGCCTTCAACTGGCCCAGCACCAGATCGGCCTCGGCGGCGGTGGCGCACACGGCGCTGAGCGCGCCGCAGCGCTCGCCGTACACGCTCATGCTCTTGGAAAAGCTGTTGGCCACGAAGAAGCTCAGGCCGGCATCGGCCAGCGCGCGCACGGCGTAGGCATCTTCGGCCATGCCGTCGCCATAGCCCTGATAGGCCAGGTCCAGATACGGCAGCAGCTCACGCTCGCGCAGCACCGGGATCAGCGCCTGCCACTGCGCGGGGCTGAGGTCCACGCCGGTGGGGTTGTGGCAGCAGGCGTGCAGCAGCACGATGCTGCGCGCCGGCAGCTCGCGCAGGCAGGCCAGCATGGCGTCGAAGCGCAGGCCGCCGGTGGCCGCGTCGTAGTACGGATAGCTGTTCACCTGGAAGCCGCTGCCCTCGAACATCGCGCGGTGGTTGTCCCAGGTGGGGTCGCTGACCCACACGGCCGACTGCGGCAGCCAGGTCTTGAGGAAGTCGGCCCCCACCTTCAGCCCGCCCGAGGAGCCCACGGTCTGGATGGTGGCCACGCGGCCGGCGGCGATGGCCGGGTGGGCGGCGCCCAGCAGCAGCTTGGCCACCTCGGCGCGGCAGGCGGCGTCGCCTTCCATCGGCAGGTAGCCTTTCGCACCGCCCTCGGCCAGGATGCGGGCTTCGGCCTGCTGCACGCTGGGCAGCACCGGCAGGCGGCCTTCCTCGTCGAAGTAGATGCCGATCGACAGGTTGACCTTGTGCGGCCGCGCGTCGGCCTGGAAGGCCGCCACCACGGCAAAGATCGGGTCGCCCGCATAGGGCTGGATGTGCTCGAACATCGAAGAGGGCTCCGGGCGCTGGAAGACAGCCGCCGATTATCGGCGGGTGACCACCTCAGTCCTGCCGGGCCGCCCCAAGGGACTGAGCCCCCCTCGCGAGGGCAGGAGCGCAGCGACGTGGGGGCGCGTTCAGCCCAGG
>CAYPDO010000823.1:0-2204 GCA_964409495.1 uncultured Bordetella sp. | reverse complement strand
GTCAGGGTCTCGGCGGCCACGCGGCTGCGCGGGTCTTGCGCGAAGATCGCGTCGAGGATCGCGTCGGAGATCTGGTCGGCCACCTTGTCGGGATGGCCTTCGGACACGGACTCGGACGTGAAGAGGAAGTCGTTCGCCATTCAATACACTCCTGGGATGTTGAAAAACGCGTCGCCGTTTCAACGTCTAGGAGGCGGCGAACGCTTTAGCGGAATTTGGCGTGCGGTGGGCCCGAAGGCACTGACTGCACGGCGTGGACTTGCACCACGCTTCGCCCCGCAAGTTGTCCTTTAACTCGGCGAATGCCCCCATTATAAGAACCATGCTTTCGCTGATGCGCTGGTTAAGCCGGCATTCCCTGAGCAGTTTGCAGCGCCTTGGCGCGCTGCTGGGCTGGCTGGCCTATGCCGCGTCAGGGGCCTACCGCGAGCGTCTGCGCAGCCATGTGGCCCGGGCCGGCTTTCCGGCCGCGGTGCGGCGCCAGGCCGTGGCGGGCGCTGGGCGCATGGTGGCCGAGCTGCCCTGGCTGTGGCTGCGGCCGGTGGAGCGGCCGCTGGGCGCGCTGGTGCGATGGCAGGGCGCCGAACTGATCGATCAGGCGCTGCAGCACGGCCGTGGCCTGGTGCTGCTCACGCCGCACCTGGGCAGCTTCGAGGTGTGCGCGCAGGCCATCGCCGAACGCTGGGGCCAGCGCACCCGGCTCACCGCGATGTACCGGCCGGCGCGCCAACCGTGGCTGCGCACGCTGCAGGAGACCGCGCGCAACCGCCCCGGCCTGGCCACCGCGCCGGCGGCGCTGGCCGGCGTGCGCCAGATGATCCGCGCGCTGCGCCGTGGCGAATGTGTGGGTGTGCTGCCCGATCAGGTGCCGCCCGAGGGCATGGGCGTGTGGGCGCCGTTTTTTGGCCAGCCGGCCTACACCATGACCCTGGCCGCGCGCCTGGTGCAGCAGACCGGTGCGGCCTGGCTGTTGATCTGGGCCGAGCGCCTGCCGCGCGGCGCCGGCTGGGTGCTGCGCGTCAGCGCGCCTGCCGCACCGCTGCCGGCCGAGGCGGCCGACGAGGCCGCGCTGCAACTGGCCTGCGCCACGGCGCTGAACGACGAGATGGCACGCCTGATCAGCCAGCAGCCCGGCCAGTACCTGTGGGGCTACCACCGCTACAAGCAGCCGCGCCGGGTGCATGCGGCCACCGGCGAGGAGACGGCGGTTTGAGCGCCGGCCGGTCGGCGTCGCCGCTGGCCCGCCTTGCTGCGCGGCTGCTGCTGGGCGTGCTGTGGCTGCTGCATCTGCTGCCGCTGGCGCTACAGGCCGCCATCGGCCGCGGGCTGGGGCGGCTGCTGTTCGGGCTGGCCGGCTCACGCCGCAGGGTGGCCCTGCGCAACCTGCAGCTGTGCCTGCCTGAGCTGGACGAGGCGGCGCGTGTGCGCCTGGCGCGCGAGCACTTCCAGTGGCTGGCGCGCAGCCTGCTGGAGCGTGGCCTGCTGTGGTATGCCTCGCATGCACGGCTGCGCCGGCTGATGCACGTGGAAGGCGAGGTCGACTGGGCCGAGCGCCATCCCGGCACGCCGGTGATGTGGCTGGTGCCGCACTTCATGGCGCTGGACGTGGCCGGTGCCGCCACGCAACTGTTCCAGCGCCGCCCGGTGGCCTCGATCTACCAGTCGCAGAGCAATCCGGTGTTCGATGCCGCGATGCGCCGCGGCCGCCTGCGCTTCGGGTTGGGCCAGGTGTTCTCGCGCGGCGAGCGGGCCCTGCCGCTGATCCGCGCCGTGCGCCGCGGCGATGTGTTCTTCAATCTGCCCGACATGGACTTCGGCGCGAAGGATGCCGGCTTTGTGCCGTTCTTCGGCGTGCCGGCCGCCACCCTGCTGGCGCCGGCACGCATGGCGCGCAGCCTGGGCATGGTGGTGCAGCCGGTGGTGGCCGAGCTGCTGCCCGGCGGCCAGGGCTGGCGGGTGCGCTTCCTGCCGCCCTGGCAGGATTTTCCGGGCGACGACGACCTGGCCGCCGCGCACCGCATGAACGCCTGGATCGAGGCCGAGATCCGCCGCCTGCCGGCGCAGTATCTGTGGGTGCACCGGCGATTCAAGACGCGGCCACCGGGCGAGGCCGCCGTGTACTGACGACACCCGGTCTTGCGGGTACGCAAGCCCACCCGCCAAGCGGGTTCGCGGGCCTGCTTGGGGCGGCCCGGCGCTGGCCC
>CAYPDO010000822.1:0-2206 GCA_964409495.1 uncultured Bordetella sp. | reverse complement strand
GCAGGGCTGCCGGCCCTTGGTCACCACCATGATCGCCGTGCCGATGCACCAGCGGTCGCCGATGCACACGCCGTGCTCGTCCAGGCCATCGATGCTCAGTTCTCGCCAAAGGCACCCGGCGCATCCCACAAGGCGCACCCCGGGCAGTTCGGCGCGCCAAGCTGCATGGTGATGCCAGGCGTAGCAGTGCAGCGCCTTGTCTGCGCCGCCATGCACGCGCCGGTTAGCCTGTGCGTCGCCCTCGATGCCGAGCGCGTGCACCGGTACAGCACCCGTCACCGGCCGCTGGTCGATGGCGCTCGCGGTGCGGCCCAAGGGGCTGCACGCCGCCGCGCAGCAGGGCGCACGATGGCGCGTGGTGCTTTCATGGCGTCCTCATGGCCGCACGCGACCGAACCAGTCCGTCAGCACTGCATCCAGTGCCTGCGCGAGTCCGGCGCGGTGCTGGGCCGCAGCCTGGCGCAGCGCCGCGATGTCGATGCCGGCCTGTTGCAGCTCGCCTGAATGGCCGATCAGCCACTGCTCGATGCGTGCGGCATCGACCTCAAGATGGAACTGCCAGGCCAACGCATGCATGCCCACCGCGAAGGCCTGATGCGGGCACGCGGGTGTGAATGCCAGCGGCGCGCAGCCTGCGGGCAGCTCGAACTGATCGCCATGCCAGTGCAGCACGGGTTGCACACCGATGCGCGCCAGTGGACTGGCTCTGCCTTGCGAGGTGAGCGTGAGCGGCCCGAAGCCGATCTCCTTGTGCCCCATCGGCGCGACGGCCGCGCCCAGCGCCCGCGCCATCAGCTGCGCACCCAGACAAATGCCCAGCAGCGGCCGGGCGCTTTCCAGACGGCGGCGGATGAGATCGACCTCTTCGGTGAGGAAGGGATACAGCGCATCGTCATGCGCACCGATGGGCCCACCAAGCACGACCAGCAGATCGACTTGCGCCAGATCGATCTTGTGCAGGTCGTCGACCCCGGCGTCACAGGTCAAGATGCGCCAGCCCCGGCGCTGGAGCCATGGCTCGATCAGCCCCAGATCTTCGAAGGCGAGATGCCGGATGGCGACAGCGGTCTTCATCGGCCAACCTCGGGCACGGCGCAGCCTGACGGCGAACACGCCCCAGCGCTCGCTGTGCCTGGCAGCGAAGCGAGTGCATCGGCCGGCACCGCCTCGGCGTCCAGGCGACTGGCGATCAGGCAACCCAGCAACGCCCCGAGCGCCAGGTCATCCATCCGGCCGAAGTGGTGCAGTTGCACCCGACCCTGGCGGTCCAGCACGATGCACGAGGGCGTGCCGCGCAGGCCGTAGCGCGTCATCGTCCGCGACGGGCCGCTGCGGCCGTCCGGCTGGTCCACGCCGATGGGGAAGGACCAGCGGTACTCGTGGATGAAGGCCCGCAGCGACTGGACCGTCATCACGTCGTGGTGCTCGAAGACCGTGTGCAGGCCGACCACGGCCAGCTCTGCCGCTGGGAAGGCCTGGCGCACCCGCTCAGCTTGCGGCAGGCCATGGGCCACACAGCCCGGGCACAGCATCTGGAAGGCGTGCAGCAGAACGACGCGGCCACGCAGCGAGGCGAGCGTGATCGGCGCAGGCGCGTTCAGCCAGGTGCTCACGTCCCATTCGGGCAGCACCGGGTGCGATGGATCGGTGGGGTGGGGCATCGGGCCTTCTGAATGGCGATAGCCCCCGGCGTCAGGTGCCGGGGGTCGGACGGTCGATGGCGATCAGGCGGTGCGACGCAGCGCCACCCTCGGGAAGTCCACGGGGACGTCCAGCGCCACGTTCACGTAGTTGGTGAACAGGTTCAGCGCGACGTGGGCCACGATCTCGACGATGCCCTCGTCGGTGAAGCCCACCTCGCGCAGGCGGCGCACGTCATCGCCGCTGACTTGGCCGCGTTGCTCGACGAGCTGGAGCGCGAAGCGCAACGCTGCGTCTGTCTTCGGGTCGGTGGCGTGACCGGCTTGCGCCGCCGCCATTTCCTCGGCGGTAGCGCCGGTCTTGCGGCCCAGCGCGGTGTGGGCCGCCAGGCAGTACTCGCATGCGTTGCGGTTGGCCACGGCCACGGCAAGCTGCTCGCCCAACTTGGCGGGAATGCTGCCGCCGCCCAGCGCGCCGAACGAGCCCCACATGCTGCGCAATGCGGCCGGCGAGTTGGCCACGGCGCGGAACATGTTGGGCACGGTGCCAAAGGCCTGCTGGATCT
>CAYPDO010000821.1:0-2210 GCA_964409495.1 uncultured Bordetella sp. | reverse complement strand
GCCTGTGCGCCGATGGCCGCACCGAGACCGTCAGCGTGCAGCGCCTGGCCGTGGGTGACGAGGTGCGTGTGCCGGTGGGCCAGGCCTTTCCAGGCGATGGCCTGGTGCTGGTGGGCGCCACGCGCGCCGACGAATCCCTGCTCACCGGCGAAAGCGTGCCGGTCGAGAAACCCTGCGGCGCCGCCGTGGTGGCCGGCAGCCTGAACCTGGGCGCCCCGGTGCGCGTGCGCCTGCTGGGCGTGGGCGAGGACACGCGCCTGGCGGGCATCGTGGCGCTGATGCGCGACGCGATGAGCCAGCGTCCGGCGCTGGCGCGCGCCGCTGACCGCTGGGCTGCACCCTTTCTGTGGGCGGTGCTGGTGCTGGCGGCCGGTGCGGCGGCGGCATGGAGCGTGATCGATCCGTCGCGCGCAGTGTGGGTGGCGGTGTCGGTGCTGATCGTCACCTGTCCCTGTGCCTTGAGCCTGGCGGCGCCGGCGGCCATGCTCTCGGCGGCCAGCGCGCTGGCGCGGCGCGGCCTGCTGCTGCAGCGCCTGGACGCGCTGGAGGCGCTGACCCAGGTGACGCGGCTGTACATGGACAAGACCGGCACCGTCACCGAGGCCGATCTGCAGCTGCAGGCCGTGAGCACGGTCGAGACCGGCGCCGATGCCGCCGCGTTGCAGGCCGGCGCCGCGGCCCTGGCCGGCTGGTCGTCGCACCCCTTGTCGCGCGCGCTGGTGGCGGCCACGCCGGTGCCGGCAGCAGGCGGGGTCTGGCGCGAGGTGCAGGAGCTGCCGGGCCAGGGCCTGCAGGCGCTCGATGCCCAGGGGCAATGCTGGCGCCTGGGGGCGAGGGCCTTTGTGGCCGGGGCCGAGGCGGCGGCCGGCCCTGCGCCTGCCGAATCCACGGCTGCGCAGGGCGCCGAGGTGTGTTTCGGCTCGGTCGGCCGGGTGCTGGCGGTGTTCCGCTTCGACGAGGCGCTGCGCGCCGATGCGGCCCAGGCCGTGGCCGCGCTGCGCGCCGATGGCGTGGCCGTGGTGCTGCTGTCGGGCGACCAGCCGGCACGCGCGCTGCGCATGGGCGCGCGCCTGGCGGTGGACGCGGTGATCGGCGGCGCCACGCCCGAAGGCAAGCTGGCCGAGGTGGCGCGTGCGCAGGCCCAGGGCCTCACGGTGGCGATGATCGGCGACGGCATCAACGACGCGCCGGTGCTGGCGCGTGCCGATGTCTCGTTCGCGATGGGGCAGGGCGCGCTGGTGGCGCGTGCCCAGGCCGATGCCGTGGTGGTGTCGGGCCGGCTGGCCGACGTGGCGCTGGCGCGCCGCCTGGCCCGGCGCACGCTGCGTGTGGTGCGCCAGAACATCGTGTGGGCCGTGGCCTACAACCTCACCTGCATTCCACTGGCGCTGGCCGGCTGGCTGCCACCCTGGGCCGCCGGCCTGGGCATGGCGCTGAGCTCGCTGCTGGTGATCGCCAATGCCCTGCGCCTGGCGCGCTGAGCAACGGACCTGGCGATGGAAATCCTCTACCTGCTGATCCCGCTGTCGGCCGTTCTGGTGCTCGGAATCATCGCGATGTTCGGCTGGGCCGTGCACCGCGGGCAGTTCGACGATCTGGAGCGTGAGGGCGAACGGATCTTGGCCAACGATCCGGAAGGGGTTGACGGGGATCAATCGCCTTCTAGGGGTCAGCCCGAACAATCTCCCGATCGTCAGTCTGGTCATTCTTGAATCCTGGAAGGAGGAGTCAATGGCAAGTAACTCCACAACAACGGCCGCACCGGTCTACAGCGACGGCGTCGTGCGTGGTTTCGCACTCGTCGCCGTGGTGTACGGCATCGTCGGCATGCTGGTTGGCGTGATCATCGCCGCCCAGCTTGCCTGGCCCGAGCTCAACATGGGCATCCCGTACCTCAGTTACGGGCGACTGCGGCCGCTGCACACCAATGCGGTGATCTTCGCGTTTGGCGGCTGCGTGCTGTTCGCCACCAGCTACCACGTGGTGCAGCGCACCTGCCAGACTCGGCTGTTCGCGCCCGGCCTGGCCTGGTTCACCTTCCTGCTCTGGAACCTGATCATCGTCTCGGCGGTGGTCACGCTGCCGCTGGGCATCACCAGCGGCAAGGAATACGCCGAACTCGAGTGGCCCATCGACATCGCCATCGCGGTGTGCTGGGTGTCGTATGCGGTGGTGTTCTTCGGCACCGTGGGCACGCGCAAGGTTCGCCA
>CAYPDO010000820.1:0-2238 GCA_964409495.1 uncultured Bordetella sp. | reverse complement strand
GTCCGGCCCGGCGCGTGGCGCGCGCCGGCGCTCACCATCACGGCCGATCATCTGGCCGGCGGCACCGTGCGCATCGTGCCGCGGGCCAGCCGCGGTGACCTGTTCAACGCAGTGCGTGTGGTGCACCGCGACCCAAGCCAGGGCTGGGCCGAAGTGCAGGCCCCGCTGGTGAGCAATGCCACCTATGAGGCGCAAGACGGTGGCGTGCAGATCGTGCGCACCATCACCATGGCCAGCGCCATGGATGCCGTGCGGGCCCAGCGCCTGGGGAAGATCGAGCTCGAGCGTGCACGCCAGGCCGTGACGGCAGAGCTGGCCACCAACTTGCGCGCGTACGACCTGGCGCCCACCGACACCACCACGCTGCAGCTGGCGCGCTACGGCTGGGGCGCAGGCAAAGCGTTCGAGGTGCGCTTGCGCACCTTCGACCCCGAGGCCGGCCAGATCAGCTACACGCTGCGCGAGACCGCCGCGGCGGTGTTCGACTGGGCCTATGGCGAGGCCACCGTGGCAGACCCCGCGCCAGACACCAACCTGCCCAGCCCGTTTGAGCCGCCGCCGGCGCCGGCGATCAGCACACTGGAGACGGGCACCGCCCACCTGCTGCCCCAGGCAGACGGCACGCTGATCACTCGCGCCTGGGTGTCATGGCCGGCGGTGCCTGACCAGTACGTGGCCAGCGGCGGCCACATCGATCTGCAGTGGCGCCCCACCAGCAGCAGCACCTGGCAGCCACAGCCGCCGCTGCCCGGCACTGCGCTGGGGGCCTACATCGTGGGGCTGCCCGATCAGGCCACCATCATCGTGCGCGCGCGCAGCGTCAACGCGGCGGGGCGCGCAGGGCCGTGGGCCTACCGGGCTGGCGCGGTGGTGGGTAAAGCTGAGCCGCCGAGCAGCGTTGTGGATTTCGGCGTCAGCGTGTCCAAAGGGCGCGCGGTGTGGAGCTGGGCGGTGCCCACAGATGCCGACTGGGATGTGATCGAGATCCGCGCCGCAGATGCCGGCTGGGGAGGCGCCAGCGCGCCGCTGTTCCGCGGCCGGGCGAGCCAGTGGGCCGAGGTGGTCACTGCGGCCGGCACGCTCACGCGCTACGCGCGACACGTGGACACCACCGGCAACGTGTCGGTGTCTGCAGCCAGCGCCACGGCGGCCGTGATGGCTGGTGACCTGGTCCAGGATGGCGCCACCACCTACACCTGGATCGCCTACGCCAACGCCGCGGACGGGTCCAGCGGCTTCACCACAGGCGCGTGGAGCGGCCAGACGTACCTCGGTGTGGCAGCCAACAAGACCAGCGCCACAGAAGGCACCAACCCGTCGGACTACACCTGGAGTCTCATAAAAGGCGAACAGGGCGACCCTGGAACGCCGGGCGGCACGTTGGTCTACAAGAACACCGTGGCTGGTCCCATCACCTACAGCACCATTGGCTAAGCATGGCAGCAAGCGGAAGGCCGAACACGGTCACGTTCACCCCACCAACGGCCGGCATCGTCAAGGTGACGGCCTCATTCTCGGCAGGCGCAAGCGGCAGTGATTGGGGCGCCGCCGCGCAGGCCAAGGTGTTTCTCGAGCAAAGCGGCACCACCACCTATGACGGCGCCACGCCGCTGGGCGGCGGCCGCTTGCCCTACAGCCTGGTGGGCACCTTCGTGGTTACCGGCGGCAGCGTGGTGGTTTGCGGCCTGTACGGCGCAGTCACCGGAGCTAGCAGCGAGACCTTCTATGACATGACCGTGGTGGCCGAGTTCAACCCCACCTGATCGTCAACCCTCGTAGTTCAACCAGCCATGGCATCTGACATGACCGAACCCACCACCACCGGCCTGGCCGGCGCCGCACTGCTCAAGGCCTACGGCCTCAAGGTGCTGGCCGGCGCCGTGATGGCTTCCATGCTCTTCATGGTGCTCTGGCCGCGCACCGCGCGCGAGGGCTTCGCCAGGCTCACCACCAGCATCGGCGGCTCGTGCCTGTGGGGCGACATCGCCGTCGCCTGGGTGCGCATGCATGCTGAGTGGCTGCCCGCCGGCACCAGCACCGATTTCGCGATCGTGGCAGCGTCGGGCGCGCCGGCGTGGTGGGCCCTCGGCGCGATCGCCCGTTGGATGGACAAGCGCCGGGACAAGGACGCAGGCGAGATCCTGGCCGACGTTCGCCGCGACGTGGCGGGCTCATGATGCGCATCCTGGTGCTGCTGCTGGCCGCGGTGCTGGCCGCGGCGCCGGTACAGGCGCTGAC
>CAYPDO010000819.1:0-2239 GCA_964409495.1 uncultured Bordetella sp. | reverse complement strand
GCAGGCCCAGGCCGCGCGCGATGATCCCGCGCAGGATATCCCGGGTGCCGCCACGCAGCGAGTAGGACGGGGCGTTCATCACCGACTGCGTCAACAGCCGGTGGAAGGCCGGCACCGCCGCCGCACCCGCCGGCTGCTGCGCCAGCAGCTCGCGGGCCAGCTCCGGCACCTCCTGCTCCAGCGTGGCGCCCAGGTCTTTCACGATGCTGGCCTGCAGCTGGGGATCGACGCCCTCTTCCAGCATGGCCGTCACGCAGCGCGACAGCCGCCGCAGCGTGGCCAGGTGGGCGGCGCAGCGCCCCAGCGCGACCAGCGCGCGCTCGCCTGGCGTGGCGCCCAGCACCTGGACCAGCGCCACCAGCAGGTGGTACGACGACAGAAAGCGCTCGGGCCCGCTGCGCTCATAGGCCAGCTCGCTGGTGACCTGCGTCCAGCCTTCGCCCTCCTGGCCGATCAGCGCGCTGGCCGGCACGAACACATCGGTGAACGACACCTCGTTGAAGTGGTGCCGGCCAGCCATGTCGATGATCGGGCGGATGGCGATGCCAGGGCTGGACAGGTCCACCAGCAGCTGGCTGGTGCCGCCTTGCCGGTCCTCGCGCGAGCCGCTGGTGCGGCAGAACAGCACCATGTAGTGCGCCTTGTGCGCATAGGTCGTCCACAGCTTGGTGCCGTTGACGCGCCAGCCGCCTTCCACCGGCTGCGCCCGGGTCTGCACCGCGGCCAGGTCGGAGCCCGAGTTCGGTTCGCTCATGCCGATGCAGGTGAAGCACTCGCCGCGCGCCATCTTCGGCAGCAGCTCGGCGCGCTGCGCCTCGGTGCCGAACTTCAGCAGCAGCGGCCCGGTCTGGCGGTCGGCAAACCAGTGTGCGGCCACCGGGGCCCCGGCGGCCAGCAGCTCCTCCAGCACCACATAGCGCTCGAAGGCGCTGCGCTGCTGGCCACCGTAGCGGGTGGGCCAGGTCATGCCGATCCAGCCCCGCGCGCCCAGCTGGCGGCTGAACGCGGCGTCAAACCCGCTCCAGGATTCACCCCGCTGCAGCGCTGTCCAGCTGCGGCCGGCCTCGGCGATGAAGGCACGCACCTCGGTACGCAGCGCCGTGACCTCGGGCGCGCGCTCCAGGCTGTCAAAGGCGAAGGAAGGCATCATGGTCTCGCACCCCTCACAGCCCGGCCAGCCAGGGCCACAGCGCATCGCCGCCGGCCTGCGCGACGCGCTGGCCGATCTGCACGTTCCAGTAGGCCTCGGCGCCGCCCGCATCGCGGTGCGACCACAGCCACCGGGTGATGAAATGCAGGCGGTGCTCGGCCGTGATGCCGATGGCGCCGTGGATTTGATGGGCCAGGCTGCAGGCCAGCCCGGCCGCCTCGCCCGCGCGGCTCTTGGCCATGGCAATGGGCAGCGTGTCGCCGCCTTGCACCAGGGCGCGGGCGGCCATGTCGGCCGCGGCGGCCGCGGCACAGGCCTGCCCGGCCAGCACCGCGATGTGCTGCTGGATGACCTGGAAGCGCGCCAACGGCTTGCCGAACTGGCTGCGCTCGCCGGCATAGGCCACGGTCTGCGACAGCAGGCGTTCCAGCGCACCGCCGATCGCCAGCGACGCCAAGGCCGCGTCATCGGCGGCATAGGTGGCCTGCGGATGCGGCGCCGGCCTCACGGCCTGATCGCCCAGCGCCAGCGCGATGTGCAGCGTGTCGCAGGCCGCGCCGCGCAGGTTCTGGTCGGGCTCGCAGTGCCAGGCGCCGGCCGGCACATCGGCGAGGTACAGCCGGCCCTCATGCCGAGCCAGCACCGCCAGGCGCTCGGCGTGGCGGCCCCAGCCGACATGGCGGCACACGCCGCTGAGCTGCCAGCCCTGGCCTTGGCGTCGCAGCGCCAGCGGCTCGGCCATTAGGCCGGGCACCTGCAGCGCCACGCCCGGCCGCGGCATGAAGCCGGCCTCGGCCAGCCTGCGGTTGGCCAGCATGGTGTCGGCCAGCGGCAGCGGCAGCAGGCTGTGGCCGGCCAGGCGCAGCACCTCCAGCGCCTCGAACGGGTCCACGCCAAAGCCGCCCGCCGCCTCGTCCACCAGGGCCAGCGGCAGGCCCATGTCGTCCACCGCGCGCCAGGCATCGGCCAGCCACTCGCCCTGGGCGGCGCGGTGCTGGCGGTCGTCGGTGCACAGGTCCTTGAACAGGCGCGCCGCGCCGTCCTTCACCATCGTCTGCGCGTCCATCGTCATCGGGTGGCGGCGGTCAC
>CAYPDO010000818.1:0-2240 GCA_964409495.1 uncultured Bordetella sp. | reverse complement strand
GCAGCACCGGCGCATCGGCGCGTGGCTGCGGCAGCCACAGGCCGTGCAGGCGCACCGGCTGGCCGGCCTCGGCGCTGCGGAAATCGATCCACACATCCTGCATGCCCTGGGCTGCGGCCTGGCCGCCGGCCCAGGTGCGTGCGCCGGGCTGGAAGATCCACTCGCGCTGCTTCTCGTCCAGCGTGGCACAGCCGCCCAGCAGGCCGGCGGCGGCCAGTGTCAGCGTGGTGCCGGCCACCCAGGCACGCCAGCGCGCGCGGCGTGGCCGGGGGGTGGGCGGTTGCCGGGCGGGCAGCGTGACAGGCATGCGCGATGAAAACATGGGTCGAACGACCCTGTCGGGCGGCGGGAGTTCCGCCCCCGCCCGGCTCACATCGGCAGGCCGACGTAGTTCTCGGCCAGCGCGGTCATCGCCGCTGGCGAGCTGAACAGGTAGTCCAGCTCGGCCAGCTGCATCCTGGTGCCGAAGGTGCCGTTGTCGGGAAACTTGTGCAGCAGCGTGGTCATGCTCCACGAGAAACGCTCGGCCTTCCAGATGCGCGCCAGCGCGCGCTGCGCATAGTGCTCGATCTCGCCGGTGCGGCCGGCATAGAAACCTTCCAGGGCCTGCCACAGGTAACCCACGTCGCTGGCGGCCAGGTTCAGGCCCTTGGCGCCGGTCGGCGGCACGATGTGGCCGGCATCGCCCACCAGGAACAGCCGCCCGAAGCGCAGCGGCTCGGCCACGAAGCTGCGCAGCGGCGCGATGCTCTTTTCCAGCGCGGGGCCGGTGACCAGCTTGTCGGCCACCTCGGCGGGCAGGCGGCGGCGCAGCTCGTCCCAGAAGGCCTCGTCGCTCCAGTTCTCGACCTTGTCGTCCAGGCTGCACTGCACGTAGTAGCGGCTGCGCGTGGTGCTGCGCTGGCTGCACAGCGCGAAGCCGCGTTCGTGGTGCACGTAGATCAGCTCCTCGTGCACCGGCGGCGTGTCGGCCAGCATGCCGAGCCAGCCGAAGGGGTAGACCTTCTCGTGCAGCGTGATCCGGTCGGCCGGCACGCTGGCACGGCACACGCCGTGGAAGCCGTCGCAGCCGGCAATGAAATCGGCGCGCAGCGCATGCGGCTGGCCATCCTTCACCCAGGTCACGCGCGGCGCGCTGCCATCGAGGAAGTCGTGCACGCGCACCTCGTCGGCCTCGTACACGGTGCTCAGCGCCGCGGCCCGGCGTGCGTCCATCAGATCGCGCGTGACCTCGGTCTGGCCATACACGGTGACACGCTTGCCGGTCAGGCCCAGCAGGTCGATGCGCTCGAGCCGGCCGTTGAAGGCCAGGCACACGCCGTCGTGCGGCAGGCCCTCGGCCTGCATGCGCTCGGCCACGCCGGCGGCGCGCAGCAGGTCGGTGCAGGTCTGCTCCAGCACGCCGGCACGGATGCGGCCCAGCACGTAGTCGGCGCTGCGCTGCTCGATCACCACGTTGGCGATGCCTGACCTGGCCAGCAACTGGCCCAGCAGCAGGCCCGAGGGGCCGGCGCCGATGATGGCGACCTGGGTGGTGTGCATGCGTCTGTCTCCGGTGTGGCACTTGATGGGAGTCAAGAGTGTCGGCGCGCACCGGCCCGGCCTCAATGGACACAATGGGCGAGGCCTTGAACAATTCGAACATGCGTGCACCTTCCGTCCCCCTGCCTGCCAGCCCCGCACCGCCCGGCCTGCCCACCTATGCGCTGTATGGCGAGCAGGGGCGCACCGAGGCTGTGGACTGGCTGCACTGTGAGGACATCGCCAGCCGCAGCCAGCGCCACGACTGGGAGATCCGCCCGCATCGGCATGCGGTGCTGTTTCAAATTCTGTACATCCGCCGTGGGCCGGTGGCGGCCCAGCTGGAAGACCGTGCGCTGGCCTTGCGCGGGCCCTGCGTGATGCTGGTGCCGGCCCTGGTGCCGCACGGCTTCCGCTTTGCGCCCGGCATTGACGGCGTGGTGATCACCGTGCTCGAGTCGCACCTGGCGCAGCGCCTGGCGGCCACGCCGGCGCTGGCACAGCGGCTGCTGCGCGCCCAGCACCTGGCCTGGCCGGCCCCGGCGCGCCCGGACGATGCCGGGCCGCGGCCCGTGGCCGAGGCGGTGGCGCGGCTGCAGGCCGAGTTCCGCGCCGCCGAGCCCTGGCGCGACCAGGCGCTGGACGCCGCGCTGCTGCAGCTGGCGGTGGCGCTGGGCCGGGCGCTGCCGCCGGCCGAGGCGCCGCCGGCGGCGCCAGGG
>CAYPDO010000817.1:0-2245 GCA_964409495.1 uncultured Bordetella sp. | reverse complement strand
GGAGAGCATGACCAACGCGCCGCACCTGATGTTTGCGCGCAAGGGCGTGCGCTATGGCGCCGCGCAGATGTTCGACCACATGGCCATCGACGGCCTGGAAGACGCGTACGAGCGCGGCAAGGCCATGGGCGTGTTTGCCGAACAGTGCGTGGCCAAGTACGGCTTCAGCCGCGAGGCGCAGGACGCCTTCGCCATCGCCAGCACCACACGCGCCAAGGCTGCCAACGAGGACGGCAGCTTCAACTGGGAGATCGCCCCGGTCACGCTGGCCGGCAAGGCGGGCAGCAGCGTGATCAGCCAGGACGAGCAGCCCTTCAAGGCCAAGCTCGACAAGATTCCGGGGCTCAAGCCGGCGTTCAAGAACGACGGCACCATCACCGCCGCCAATGCCAGCAGCATCTCCGACGGCGCCGCCGCCCTGGTGCTGGTGCGTGAATCCACCGCCAAGGCCCTGGGCCTGCAGCCGATCGCCCGCATCGCCAGCCACGCCGTGCATGCCCAGGCCCCCGACTGGTTCACCACCGCGCCGGTGGGCGCGATCGACAAGGCGCTGAAGAAGGCCGGCTGGGATGCCAAGAGCGTGAACCTGTGGGAGGTGAACGAGGCCTTCGCCGCCGTGACCATGGCCGCGATGGCCGAGTTCAAGCTGCCGCACGAGATCGTCAATGTGCATGGCGGCGCCTGCGCGCTGGGCCACCCGATCGGCGCCTCGGGCGCGCGCATCGTCGTCACGCTGCTGGGTGCGCTGAGAAAGCGCGGGCTCAAGCGTGGTGTGGCCGCCCTGTGCATCGGGGGGGGTGAAGCCACCGCCCTGGCCCTGGAGCTGTTCTGAGGCCTATGCTCACACCCTGTTACGCCAAGCAACAGGGAGATTGAATTGGATTCCAGAGTCGCAGACCCCCCGGTGGCCGCTGAGCAAGGTGAGCGCTGCCAGCGCACCGTGCGCTTCAGCCGCGAAGACATCGCGGCCTTCGCGCAGCTGTCGGGCGATGCCAATCCGCTGCACCACGACCGCCAGGCGGCGCTGCGCGCCCGTCATGGCGAGATCATCGCCAGCGGGCAGCAGGTGTCGGCCCTGCTGATGGGCCTGGCCGCCAGCCATTTCTCGCGCCCCGGCGAGGGGTTCACGCGCGAATACCTGTGCCTGAACACCAATTTCGCGTTCAAGGCGCCGGTGTTTGCCGACCAGTCGCTCGAGCTGTGCTGGACGGTGACCGAGGCCGAGTGGCATGCGCGGCTGGAAGGCTGGCTGGTGCAGGCCCAGGGCCACGCCGGTGTGCGCCTGGCCAAGCCGGCGGTGGTGGCGCGTGGCACCTTCCTGGTCAAGCCGGTGCCGGCATGACGGTGGGGCAGGTGCTGGTGCTGGGTGCCTCGCGCGGCATCGGCCTGGAACTGGTGCGGCAGTACCGCGCCGATGGCCAGCGCGTGGTGGCCACGGCGCGTGACGACGAAGGCCTGGCGCGCCTGGCCGCACTGGGTGCGCGGCCGCTGCGGCTGGACGTGGCCAGCGCCGCCGGCTGCGCCGGCCTGGCCTGGCCGATCGATGGCGAGCAGTTCGACACCGCCTGGCTGGTGGCCGGCGTCTACGGCCCGCGCAGCCAGGGCCTGCAGGCCCCCACCGAGGCCGAGTTCGATGCCGTGATGCACACCAATGTGCTGGCCGCCATGCGCCTGCTGCCGCAACTGGGCGAGGTGCTGGCGCCTGGCGGCCGGCTGGCGGTGATCTCGTCGCGCATGGGCTCGATCGGCCTGCGCACGTCCACGGCCGGCTGGCTGTACCGCGCGTCCAAGGCGGCGCTGAATTCAGTGCTCAAGGATGTCTCGCTGGCCCTGGCAGGCCGGGCCATCTGCGCCACGCTGCACCCCGGCTGGGTGCGCACCGACATGGGTGGCGAGGGCGCCGACCTCACGGTCGAGCGCAGCGCCGCCGACCTGCGTGCCACCGTGGCCCGGCTCAGGCCGGCCGACAACGGCGGCTTCTTCAACCACGACGGCCAGCCACTCGCCTGGTGAGGCCAGGCGCCTGGCGCGCCGGCGATGGCGCCGCGCGCCACCCGATGACAGGAGACCCCAGCCCATGCTGCTGACCGACGACCATGTGGCGGTGCAGGACGCCGTGCGCGCCTATGTGCAGGCCGAGATCGCGCCGCATGCCGCGGCCTGGGACAAGAGCCATCAGTTCCCCGCCGCAGTGTTCGAGTGCTTCGGCTGACATGCGGCGAACTTCGTCACGCGTGAGGCCATG
>CAYPDO010000816.1:0-2264 GCA_964409495.1 uncultured Bordetella sp. | reverse complement strand
CGTCGGCCTGGCCGGGCGCGGCAGGTGGCTGGCCGCAGCCCGCCAGCATGAGCAGCCACGCGGCCGCCGCCAGCACGGTCAGCCAGCCCGGCGCGCGGCCGGCCCGGCGCCGGCCGTGGCGCTCAGTGCAATGCACGGTAGATCTCCTCGGCCAGCTCCGGCCCGATGCCTTCAACGCCGGCCAGCTCGTCGACGCTGGCCGAGGTGACGCCGCGAATGCCGCCAAAGCGCTGCAGCAGGCGCGCGCGCTTCTTCGGCCCCACGCCGGGAATCTCTTCAAGCTTGCTGCCGCCGGTGCGCACGCTGGCGCGCCTGGCGCGCATGCCGGTGATGGCGAAGCGGTGCGCCTCGTCGCGGATCTGCGCCACCAGCATCAGCGCGGCCGAGTCGTGGCCCAGGTAGACCTTGTCGCGGCCATCGGCAAACACCAGCTCTTCCAGGCCCACCTTGCGGCCCTCACCCTTCTCGACGCCGGCAATGATGTGCAGCGGCAGGCCCAGCGCGGTGAACACCTCGCGCGCCATGGCCACCTGGCCGCGGCCACCGTCCACCAGCACCAGGCCCGGCAGGCGCAGGGCCTTGGGCAGCGGCTGCTGGGTGGCAATGGCGCCATCGGCATCGAGCTCGCCACTGGCCGCGGCCGCTGCGCGGGCCTCGGCCACCTTGGCATAGCGCCGCTGCAGCACCTGGCGCATCGCGGCATAGTCGTCGCCGCCGGTGATGCCCTCGATGTTGTAGCGGCGGTACTCGGCCGGGCGCATGCCGTGGGCTTCATAGACCACGCAGCTGGCCTGCGTGGCCTCGCCGGCGGTGTGGCTGATGTCGAAGCACTCGATGCGCAGCGCGTCCAGATCTTCGGCATCGAGCTCCAGCGCCTCGGCCAGCGCACGCGTGCGCTCGCGCTGGCTGCCTTCTTCGGCCAGCAGGCGCGCCAGCGCGATCTGTGCGCCCTTGTCGGCCATCTCCAGCCACACGCGGCGCTGCTCGCGCGGGTTGGGCTGGGCGGCGATCTTCACGCCGGTCTGCTCGGCCAGGGCCTGCAGCAGGGCCTTGTCGACCGCATGGCTCACCACCAGGCTGGGCGGCGGCGCCACGCCCAGGTAGTGCTGGGCGATGAAGGCCTCCAGCACCTGCTGCTCGATGGACGGGCGCGGCGCGGGCTGGGCGCTATCGGCACCGGGGTCTGGCGTCTCCATGGCCTCCAGATCCTCGGCGCTGATCGCCGCGGCATCTTCCACATGCGCCGGAAAGTAGGCGCGGTCGCCCAGGTGGCGGCCGCCGCGCACCATGGCCAGGTTGACGCAGGCGCGCCCGCCCAGCACGCGCACGGCCAGGATGTCCACATCGCGGTCACGCGCCGACAGGCTGCTCTCGTCCACGCTCTGCTGGTGCAGGACGCGTGAGAGCGCACCGATGCGGTCGCGCACCTCGGCCGCGCGTTCGAACTCCAGGCCGTCGGCGTAGGCCATCATCTGGCGCTGCAGATCACCCAGCACGGCATCGGTGTCGCCACGCAGGAAGCGCTCGGCATCGGCCACGTCGCGGCCATAGTCGGCCGGGGTGATCAGGCCCACGCAGGGGCCCGAGCAGCGGCGGATCTGGTACAGCAGGCAGGGCCGCGAGCGGTTGGCATACACGGTGTCCTCGCAGGTGCGCAGGCGGAAGGCCTTCTGCAGCAGCTGGATGGTCTCCTTCACCGCCCAGGCGCCGGGGTAGGGGCCGAAATAGGTGTGCTTGCGGTCCACCGCGCCGCGGTAGTAGGCCATGCGCGGAAACGGGTGGCGCTCGAGCTTCAGGTAGGGATAGCTCTTGTCGTCGCGGAACAGGATGTTGAACCGCGGGTTCAACGCCTTGATCAGGTTGTTTTCCAGCAGCAGGGCCTCGGCCTCGCTGCGCACCACGGTGGTTTCCAGCCGCGCGATGCGGCCCACCATCACGCCGATGCGCGTGCCGCCGTGGTCTTTCTGGAAGTAGCTGGAAACGCGTTTCTTCAGGTTGCGCGCCTTGCCCACGTACAGCACCTCGCCGCGCGCGTCGAAGTAGCGGTAGACGCCCGGCAGGCCGGGCAGCGCGGCCACCTCGGCCAGCAGGCGCTCGGGCTGCGGGCTCTCGCGCGTGGGCGTGGCATCGGCGGCGGCAGAGTTGGCGGCGGGTGGGACGGGCGCGGTCATCGGGCGGGGGCGAATCGGGCACCGATTGTCACCGCTGGACAATGCGGCGCATGCCCGTCGCCACCGCCACCCCGTCCGGCAGCACGCCCATCT
>CAYPDO010000815.1:0-2272 GCA_964409495.1 uncultured Bordetella sp. | reverse complement strand
CGAGGGTTGGCGTCGCGTCCCCGCGGCGCCGGGTGCCCCTGCAGGCCGAGCGCCGTGCCGCTCCCTAGCCGGCCCGCACCCGCCCGGCGGGTGGCGTCGGCCCCCCGACGCCGGGTGCCCCATCAAATTTCGACCTTCGCGCCCAGCTCGACGATCCGGTTCGAGGGCAGGTTCAGAAAGTCGGCCGCCGCGGCCGCGTTGCGGTGCATGCTGGCAAACAGCTTCTCGCGCCACATCGCCATGCCGTCGCCGAAGGTGGGGATCACGATGTCGCGGCTCAGGAAGTAGCTGGTGTCCATGTCGGGCAGCGGGATGCCGCGGTCTTCCAGCAGGCGCAGCGCCTGCGGCACGTCGGGGTCGTTCTTGAAGCCGAAGTGAAGCACCACCTGCCAGCAGTCATGGCCCAGGCTGTCGATCTGGATGCGCTTGTCGAAGCCGATCCACGGCACCTCATGGTGGCGCACCGTGACGAACAGGTTGTACTGGTGCAGCACCTTGTTGTGCTTGAGGTTGTGCAGCAGCGCATTGGGCGTCATGTCGGTGTCGGCCGACAGGAACACGGCCGTGCCGTCCACGCGCGTGGGCGGGCTGATGAACACCGCCTCCAGGAAGCTCTTCAGGTCGATGGCCTCGTTGCGCAGGCGCTCGCTCATCAGCTTGCGGCCCTGCATCCAGGTGAGCATCAGCGTGAACATGCCGATGCCGATGACCAGCGGGAACCAGCCGCCGGCCACCAGCTTGAGCATGTTGCTGGCGAAGAAGGTGACATCGATGACGAAGAAGAAGCCGGTGGCCAGCACGCAGGGCAGCAGCGGGTACTTCCAGCCGTAGCGGATGACGAAGAAGGTCATGACCGTGGTGATGGTCATGTCCAGCGTCACGGCAATGCCGTAGGCCGAGGCCAGGTTCGACGAGCTCTTGAACAGGCCCACCGCCAGCACGATCAGCACCCACAGCCCCCAGTTGACGAAGGGCACGTAGATCTGGCCGGTGTCCTTCACCGAGGTGTGGCGGATGGCCATGCGCGGCAGGATGCCAAGCTGGATGGCCTGCTTGGTGACCGAGAAGGCCGCCGAGATCAGCGCCTGTGAGGCGATCACCGTGGCCGCCGTGGCCAGGAACACCAGCGGCAACTGCGCCCAGTCGGGCGCCATGTGGAAGAAGGGGTTGACCACCGAGGCCGGCTCGCGCAGCAGCATCGCGCCCTGGCCGAAATAGTTGATCACCAGGGCCGGCATCACGAAGCCGTACCAGGCGATGCGGATCGGCTTCTTGCCGAAGTGGCCCATGTCGGCATACAGCGCCTCGCCGCCGGTCACGCACAGCACCACCGCGCCCAGCGCGATGAAGGCCACCAGCGGGTTGGCGGCGAAGAAGCCCACCGCATAGGCCGGGTTCAGCGCCACCAGCACGCCGGGGTTGGCCACGATGTGCGGCACACCCAGCGCCACCAGCGCGATGAACCACACCAGCGTGATGGGCCCGAAGAACTTGCCGATGCCACCGGTGCCGAAGCGCTGCACCGCAAACAGCCCGGTGAGCACCACCAGCGTGATCGGGATCACCCAGTGGTGCAGCGCCGGCGCGGCCACCTGCAGGCCTTCCACCGCCGACAGCACCGAGACCGCCGGCGTGATCACGCCGTCGCCATAGAAGATGGCGGTGCCGAACAGGCCCACGGTCATCAGCACGCTGCGCAGCGCCGGCTTGTCCTTCACCGCGGTGGTGGCCAGCGCCAGCATGGCGATCAGGCCGCCCTCGCCGTTGTTGTCGGCGCGCAGGATCAGCAACACGTACTTCACCGAGACGATGATGGTCATCGTCCAGAAGATCAGCGACAGCACGCCCAGGATGTTCTCGGGCGTGGCCGCCACATGCCCGGCGTGGAACACCTCCTTCAAGGCGTACAGCGGGCTGGTGCCGATGTCGCCGTATACCACCCCCAGGGCGCCGAGGGTGAGTGCCGCCAGGGCAGCAGGAGACTTGGGCGTGTTGGCGGAACTCACGGGGTGGGCGCGCGCGCTGTGCAGCACGCCTGAAAGCCGAAACGGCTATTGTGCGCCGCGGGTTGTGCAGTGCGTCAAGCAGTGCCCGCCCAACGCGGCGCGGCGGCAACAAGTGCAAGCTGCGCGCTGACGGCACCCCAGCGGCCGCCGCGGAACCGGCTTTGCCGGGCCGCAGGGGGCGCCCCCTGGGGGGAGGCGGCGGAGCCGCTTCGGGGGGGCTCAGTCATACACCTCCGCATCGGGGTCGGTCGCCTCCAGCTCATAGC
>CAYPDO010000814.1:0-2283 GCA_964409495.1 uncultured Bordetella sp. | reverse complement strand
GCACGAACTCGTCGATGTAGAACTGGTAGTTCGTGAACAGCACGAAGTTCTGGAAATGCTCGGGCGCGGTGCCGGTGTAGTGGCGCAGGCGCTGCAGCGAGTAATCCACCCGCGGCGCGGTGAACAGCGCCAGCGGCAGCGGGTCACGCGGGCCCGGCTCGTAGGTGCCGTTGGCAATGCCGTCGTCCATGGCCGCCAGGTCGGGCAGGTCGAACACGTCGCGCATCAGCGCGCGGCGCTCGGTGCTCATGCTGCCTTCCACGTGGTCGTGCTGGGCAAACGAGAAGTGGATCGGGATCGGCTGCTTGCTCATGCCCACTTCCAGCGGGCCGCCGTGGTTTTGCAGCAGCAGCGCGAACTGCTCGCGGTAGTAGCTGGCGAACAGGTCGGGCCGGGTCAGCGTGGTTTCGTAGCTGCCGGGGCCGGCCACGAAGCCATAGCTCAGGCGCGAATCGGTGCGGGTGGAGCGCTCGGTGCGCACCCGCACGAAGGGATAGCAGGCGCGGATGCGCCGGCCGTGATCCTTGCCGGCCACGAATTCCTGCAGGCTGTGGCGCAGATGGGCGATGCCGCTGTCGTAGATCGTCCTGGCATGGGCCAGGGCGGCGTCGGGGTCGGTGAAGCTCTGGGTGACGATGAGGGTTGGGCTTGACATGCGGGATTATCGCTGGCGACCCGTGAATGGCATGCGACAGGGGGCTTGGCCCGGGAAATCCGGGTGCGCGCCCTCAGGCTGCGGCAGTTGGCGCCAGGTGCAAGGCCGACAGAAACTGCTGCAGCTCGGCCGTCTGCGGCCGGGTGAACAGCGCCTCGGGCGGCCCCATCTCGTGGATGCGCCCGGCATGCATGAACACCACGCGGTCGGCCACCTTGCGTGCAAAGCCCATCTCGTGGGTCACCATCAGCAGCGTCATGCCCTCGGCGGCCAGCTGCTCCACCACGCGCAGCACCTCGCCCACCAGCTCGGGGTCGAGCGCGCTGGTGATCTCGTCGCACAGCAGCACCGCCGGGCCCATGGCCAGTGCGCGGGCAATGGCCACGCGCTGCTGCTGGCCGCCCGACAGCTGATCGGGCCAGGCGTCGAACTTCTCGGCCAGGCCCACGCGTGCCAGCAGCGCGCGCGCCTGGGCCTCGCCCTCGGCCTGGCCCTGCTGCTTGACCAGGCCCGGCGCCAGCATCACGTTGCGGCCCACGCTGAGGTGCGGAAACAGGTTGAAGCCCTGGAAGATCATGCCCACATGCTGGCGCAGCGCGCGCATCGCGGCGGCATCACCATGCCTGAGCGGCTGGCCATCGACGCTGAGCGCGCCGTCCTGAAAGGCCTCCAACCCGTTGATGCAGCGCAGCAGCGTGCTCTTGCCCGAGCCGCTCTTGCCGATGATGGCCAGCACCTCGCCGCGCTGCACCTGCAGGTCGATGCCCTTGAGCACCTCGTGGCTGCCGAAGCGCTTGCGCAGGCCGTGGATGCGGACGATGGGCTCGGTGGCGCCCGGGGCGCCGGGGGTGGCGGGCATGGGCTCAGTGGGCACGGCGCAGTTTCCTTTCCAGTCGGCGGCTGGCGGCCGAGATCGGCCAGCACAGCGCAAAGTACAGCAGGGCCACCAGCGCATACACGGTGAAGGGCCGGAAGCTGGCGTTGGTGATCATGGTGCCGGCCTTGGTGAGCTCGATGAAGCCGATCACCGAGGCCAGCGCCGTGCCCTTGATCACCTGCACGGCAAAGCCCACGGTGGGCGCCACGGCCACGCGCAGGGCCTGCGGGCCCACCACATGGCGCAGCGTCTCGCCAAAGCCCAGGCCCAGGCTCTGCGCGGCCTCCCACTGGCCGCGCGCCACGGCGGCCACGCTGCCGCGCCAGATCTCGGTGAGAAAGGCGCTGGCATACAGCGTGAGCGCCAGCGCTGCGGCCAGCCAGGCCGAGACGTTGAGGCCCAGCAGCGCCAGGCCGAAGTAGGCCAGGAACAGCTGCATCAGCAGCGGCGTGCCCTGGAACAGCTGCACCCAGGCGCGCACCAGCGGCTCGGCGCCCGGCCAGCGCGCCAGGCGCGACCACAGCAGCAGTCCGCCCACCAGCCCGCCGCCGATGAAGGCGATCAGCGACAGCGCCACCGTCCAGCGTGCCGCCAGCAGCAGGTTGCGCAGCATGTCCCACAGCGTGAAGTCGACCATTCAGTTCTCCAGGATGCCAGGCGCCGTGAAGCAGACCCGCCCAGCGGCCGCCGCGGAGCCGGCTCCGCCGGGCCGCTGGCGGCGCCCCCTTGAGGGGGAGGCGGCGCAGCCGCA
>CAYPDO010000813.1:0-2284 GCA_964409495.1 uncultured Bordetella sp. | reverse complement strand
CGATCTTGTGGCTGGCGTGCACGACCCGGTCGAGGATGGCATCGGCCAGCGTCGGGTCGTTGAGGTAGGTGTGCCAGGCTTTCACCGGCAACTGGCTGGTGATCAGCGTGGAGCGCGTGCCTATGCGGTCGTCCAGCAACTCCAGCAGGTCATTGCGCTCGGGTGCGCCCATGGGCGCGATGGCGAAGTCGTCGATCACCAGCAGGTCGAGCCGGGCCAGTTGAGCCAGTCGTCGGGCGAAGCTGCCGTCGCCGTGGGCCACCTGCAGTTCATCGAACAGGCGTGCCGCTCGCACGTACAGCACCGAGAAGCCGCTGCGTGCGGCCTGGTGCGCCAGCGCGCAGGCCAGCCAGGTCTTGCCGCTGCCGGTGGCGCCGGTGATCAGCAGGTTGCGGGCATGGCGCAACCAGTCGCCGCCGGCCAGCTCGGTGATCAGGCCGCGGTCCAGGCCGCGGCTGGCGCGCCAGTTGATGTCTTCGATGCAGGCCGCGCTCACCTTGAGCTTGGCGGCCTTGAGCAGCCGGGTCACGCGGCGGTCATCGCGCCAGGCGATCTCGCGCTGCACCAGCAGTGTCAGCCGGTCGTCGAAGGGCAGTTCTGCTGCGGCGGTGCTGCTGGCCTGGTCTTCCAGGGCATGCACCATGCCGTCCAAGCGCAGGGTGCGCAGTTGGTTCAAGGTGTGTTCGCTCAACATGGGTGTTGTGGTCCTTCGTTGGAATCGGTGGTTGAGGTGATCAGCGGAGGTCAGTGGTAGTAGTCCGGCCCACGCACGTTGTCGTGCGCCACGACCGGGTTGTCAGCGGTGCCCAGCCTCTTGGGCTGGCCGTCCAGGCCGCACTTGAGGATGCTGGTCACGCTGCGCAGGTTGGGTGCGCGGATCGCCATGGCCCGCGTGCAGGCGGCCTCCAGCCGCGGCGCGCTGTACTTGCGTGCCAGCGCCAGCAGGCCCAGGCAGGCGCGGTAGCCTTGCTCGGGGTGCGGGCGATGTGTCATCTGCCAGGTGACCACTGCGGCCGTGCTCACGCCGACGCGCTCGCCCCAGGCAATGAGCTTGGCCGGCGTCCATTCCAGGTGGGCGCGGTGCGAGGCCGGCATGTGTTCGGGCGTGGTGGTGAAGCCGCCGCGCACGGCGCTCAAGGGGTGGCTGGCCACGCGCTGGTTGGTACTGAAGCACTCCAGCAGCGTGCCGGTGACGCGCACGTCGATCTTGGCGCCGACCAGCCGGTGCGGCACGCTGTAGTAGTGGCCGTCGAACTCGATGTGGTAGTCGATGTTCACCTTGGCGGTCTTCCAGCGGCTGATGGCGAAGCGGGCAACCGGCAGCGGCCGCAGCACCGGCGCGTCCAGTTGCTCGAAGGCGCTGCGCCGGCAGCCGGGCAGCTTCTTGAACGGCCGCTGGTTCAGGTCGGCCAGCAGTTCGGCGATGGCCCGGTTGAGTTCGCCCAGGCTGAAGAAGCGCCGGTTGCGCAGGCGCGCCAGGATCCAGCGCTGCACCAGCAGCACCGCGGCCTCCACCTTGGGCTTGTCGCGTGGGTGGGCTGGCCGTGCCGGCAGCACCGCGCAGCCGTAGTGCTGGGCGAATTCCTCGTAGGCGCGGCCGGGCTCGGGGTCGTAGCGACCGGGCGTCTTGATCAGCGCGCGGGCCTGGTCGGGCACGATGAGCTTGGGGGCACCACCGATGAACTCCAGCGCCAGCACCTGCGCGGCGATCCAGTCCTCGGTGGTCTGGCGCGGCGTGGCACAGGCGAAGGTGTAGTTCGACGCTCCAAGCACGGCCACGAAGATCTGCGCCCGCGTGATCTCGCCGGTGCTGGCATCGACCACCGGCACGGTGTCGCCGGCGTAGTCGACGAACAGCTTCTCGCCAGCGCTGTGCACCTGGCGCATCGAGCGCTGCTGCGCCTTGGCGAACTCGCGGTACTTCACGCAGAAGCTGGTGTACTTGTAGGCCAGCGGGTTGGCGCCGGCGTACTCCTCCCACAGCAGCATCAGCGTGACGCCGGGGCGCTTGAGTTCCTGATGCACGGTGCCGAAATCGGGCGTCAGTTGGTGGCTGGCCCTGGCCACCGGCGGCCGGTACAGCCTGGCCTCCAGTTCCTCGTCGGTGAGGCCATCGGCCACCGCGCAGTCCACGCCGGCCACCCGGGCCAGCGACACGTACTTGCCGACCACGCTCTTGGAGATCTTGAGCGCGCGGCCAACCTCGTTGTAGCTCAGCCCGGCCTGCAGGTGCAGGCGCAATGCCTCTCGGATACGGCGCATCGTGACTCTGTTCGTTGGCATC
>CAYPDO010000812.1:0-2285 GCA_964409495.1 uncultured Bordetella sp. | reverse complement strand
TGTTCTGGCGGCCCAGCGCCAGGATCTGCGTGAAGCCGACGTAGAAGAACAGGCCTTCCATCAGGCAGGCAAACACGATCAGCGAGCGCAGCAGCGTCTGGTCGGTCTCCAGCGTGCCGGTGCGGAAGTTGGGGTCCATGATCGCGTCGATGAACGGGATCAGGAACTCGTCCTTCTGGCGGATCGACTCCACCTCGTGGTAGGCGTTGAAGATCTCGCTCTCGTCCAGACCCAGGCTCTCGACGATGTACTGGTAGGCGTGGGTATGGATCGCCTCTTCGAAGGCCTGGCGCAGCAGGAACTGGCGGCACTCGGGCGCGGTGATGTGGCGGTAGGTGCCCAGCGTGATGTTGTTGGCCGCCAGCGAATCGGCGGTGACGAAGAAGCCGAGGTTGCGGCAGATGATGCGGCGCTCGTCTTCGGTCAGGCCGTTGGGATCCTTCCAGGTCGCGATGTCACGCGACATGTTGATCTCTTGCGGCATCCAGTGGTTGGCACAGGTGGCGAGGTACTTCTCCCAGGCCCACTTGTACTTGAACGGCACCAGCTGGTTCACATCCGTCTGGCCGTTGATGATGCGCTTCTCGGCCACGTTGACGCGGCGCGTGCTCTTGGCTGCGGCCAGTTGCGGCGTGGCCGGCTGCTGGGCGGCCTGGGCAGTGACCTGAGGCGCTGCAGGACGCGCTGCCGCAATGGCCGCAACAGCCGGCTGCAATGGCAGCTGCGATTGGGCGAGAGGAGCAGTGGCCTCAAGCCGCGCCGTGGTGGCAGCTTGAGGTGTGGAACCTTGTGGCGGTGTCGTCGAGGGGGATGCGACGTCGTCTTCCCAGACCAGCATGCGTATTCGTCCTATGGGTGCGAATTATCAGAGTGTCGTGTTCAAACACCAAGCACTTCTTGACATGCGAACGACTTCGTCGTTGCACGCGTGCATCGTTGGTGAGGTTTCGATCCCCGTCGCGGCACCGATGACGCGACAGGGATCCCACGACAGCGGGCATCTTGCACAGATTGCAGCCCGCTCACTTTGCGGTATATCGGGCGACAACCCTCAGCTGCGGCTCACTGGCAGGCTTCGCAATCGGGGTTGTCGATCGAGCAGAACTTGATGTCGCTGGCCGGCACCGTGCCCATCGCGGCCTGGGCCTGTGCGGCCGCGGCATCGAGTGCCGAGAGGCCACCGCTGCCCATGCCGCCCGGCACGGCATTCAGCGCGCCGGCGGTCACGGTCGACTTCTCGGCATGCGTGGCGCCCATGGTGCGCAGGTAGTAGGTGGTCTTCAGGCCACGCAGCCAGGCGAGCTTGTAGGTCTCGTCGAGCTTCTTGCCCGAAGCGCCAGCCAGGTAGATGTTCAGGCTCTGCGCCTGGTCGATCCACTTCTGGCGGCGCGCGCCGGCCTCGATCAGCCAGGTGGCGTCCACCTCGAAGGCGGTGGCGTACAGCTGCTTCAGCTCCTCGGGCACGCGGTCGATGCGGCGCAGGCTGCCGTCGAAGTGCTTGAGGTCCATCACCATCACGTCGTCCCACAGGCCCAGGCGCTTGAGGTCACGCACCAGGTACTCGTTGATGACGGTGAACTCGCCCGACAGGTTGCTCTTGACCGAGAGGTTGCCGAAGCAGGGCTCGATGGACGCATCCACGCCGATGATGTTGCTGATGGTGGCGGTGGGCGCGATGGCCACGCAGTTGCTGTTGCGCATGCCGTGGGTGGCGATGCGCGCGCGCAGCGCGTCCCAGTCCATGCTCACCGAGCGGTCGACTTCCACGTAGCCGCCGCGGGCCTGGGCCAGCAGGTCCAGGCTGTCGATCGGCAGGATGCCGCGGTCCCACAGGCTGCCGCGGTAGCTGCTGTAGCGGCCGCGCTCCTCGGCCAGCTCGGTGCTGGCCCAGTAGGCGTGGTAGCAGACGGCTTCCATCGAGCGGTCGGCGAAGTCGACCGCGGCCTGGCTGGCATAGGGCAGGCGCAGCTGATACAGCGCGTCCTGGAAGCCCATCAGGCCCAGGCCCACCGGGCGGTGGCGCAGGTTGCTGTCGCGCGCCTTCTTCACCGCGTAGTAGTTGATGTCGATGACGTTGTCGAGCATGCGCATGGCCGTGCTCACCGTCTTCTTCAGCTTGGCCTGGTCGATCTGCCCGTCTTTCAGGTGCTGCGCCAGGTTCACGCTGCCCAGGTTGCTCACCGCGATCTCGGTGTCCGAGGTGTTCAGCGTGATCTCGGTGCACAGGTTCGACGAGTGCACCACGCCCACGTGCTGCTGCGGGCTGCGCACGTTGCAGGCGTCCT
>CAYPDO010000811.1:0-2287 GCA_964409495.1 uncultured Bordetella sp. | reverse complement strand
CGCTGGTGGTCACCAGCAGCGGCCACAGGTATTGGTTCCAGCCGTAGATGAACTGGATCACGAAGATGGCGGCGATCGAGGTGCGGCTGAGCGGCAGCAGCACATCGAAGAAGAAGCGCATCGGGCCGGCGCCGTCGATGCGCGCGGCCTCCACCAATTCATCCGGCACGGTCAGGAAGAACTGCCGGAACAGGAAGGTGGCGGTGGCGCTGGCGATCAGCGGCACGGTCAGCCCGGCATAGCTGTTGAGCATGCCCAGATCGGAGATGACCTTGTAGGTGGGCAGGATGCGCACCTCCACCGGCAGCATCAGGGTGACGAAGATCATCCAGAACACCAGGTTGCGGCCGGGGAAGCGGAAGTACACCACCGCAAAGGCCGACAGCAGCGAGATGGCGATCTTGCCGAAGGCGATGACCAGGGCCGTGATCAGGCTGACGGTCATCATCGGCGCCACCGGCGCGATGGTGCTGCCGTAGGCCGTCTGGCCGCCGAACAGCGCCAGCTTGTAGCTCTGCAGCATGTTGCTGCCGGGCAGCAGCGACATCGGCACCTGCTGCACGATCTGCTCGGCGGTCTGGGTGCTGGCCACGAAGGTGATGTAGACCGGGAAGGCGACGATCAGGATGCCCAGCACCAGCACCAGGTGCGACAGCGTCGTCGCGAGCGGGCGTCTCTCGACCATCAGTAGTTCACCTTGCGTTCAACGTACTGGAACTGCAGCACCGTCAGCGCGATCACGATGACCATCAGCACCACCGATTGCGCGGCCGAGCCGCCCAGGTCCATGGCCTTGAAGCCGTCGAAGTACACCTTGTAGACCAGGATGGCCGTGTCCTTGCCCGGGCCGCCCGAGGTGGCGGCATCGACGATGGCAAAAGTGTCGAAGAAGGCGTAGACGATGTTGATCACCAGCAGGAAGAAGCTGGTTGGCGTGAGCAGCGGCAGCTGCACCGTCCAGAAGCGCCGCCAGGGCCCGGCGCCGTCGATGGCGGCGGCCTCGATCAGGCTCTTGGGAATGCTCTGCAGCCCGGCCAGGAAGAACAGGAAGTTGTAGGAGATCTGCTTCCACACCGCGGCCATCACGATCAGCGTCATCGCATGCGCGCCGTTGAGCAGGTGGTTCCAGTCGATGCCGATGGCGCGCAGCGCATAGCTCACCACGCCGATCGACGGCGCGAACATGAACAGCCACAGCACGCCGGCCACCACCGGCGCCACCGCATACGGCCAGATCAGCAGCGTGCGGTACAGGGCCGAGCCGCGCACCACGCGATCGGCCATCACCGCCAGCAGCAGCGAGCCGCTGAGCCCCAGCACCGCCACCAGCAGCGAGAACACCGCCGTGGTCTGGAACGAGGCCAGGTAGGTGGGGTCGGCGAACAGCGTGCGGAAGTTTTCCAGGCCCACGAAGGTGGTGCTGGTGCCGAACGCGTCCTCGCGCAGCACGCTCTGGAACAGCGCCTGGCCGGCAGGCCAGAAGAAGAACACCAGCACGATGGCCATTTGTGGCGCCACCAGCGCCCATGGCAGCCACCAGCTCTTGAAGCGGACGCGTTTCTCGACAGCCATCGTTGCGTGAGGTTTCGCAGGTCAAAGCACAACGGCAAGGCGGGTGGCCTTGCCGTTGCGGTCGGCGCGGCGGGGTGGCCGCTGCGCCGTCTGAGGTGCGCGATTGTGCCGGCCGCCGCGGCGACCGGCATGCAGGGTCAGCCCTTGTTGTCCTTCTCGAACTTCTCGAGCAGGGCATCGCCGCGCTGCTTGATGGCCGCCAGGCCATCCTTGGCGCTCTTCTTGCCGCCCCACACCTGCTCGAGCTCCTCGTCGATCACGGTGCGGATCTGCACGAAGTTGCCCAGGCGGATGCCGCGCGACTTGTCGGTGGTCTTGCGGATCATCTGCGTCACGCTCACATCGGTGCCCGGGTTGGCCTTGTAGAAGCCGGCGTCCTCGGTCATCTTGAAGGCCGCGCTGGTGATCGGCAGGTAGCCGGTCTCCTGGTGGCTCTTGGCCTGCACGCCGGCATCCGACAGGTACTTGAAGAACTCGGCCACGCCCTTGTAGTCGTCGGTCTTCTTGCCGGCCATCACCCACAGGCTGGCGCCGCCGATCACGGTGTTCTGCGGTGCGCCGGGCACGTCGGGGTAGTAGGGCAGGGCGCTGATGCCGCCCTGGAACTTGGCGTTGCGCTTGACCGCGCCATACAGCGCCGACGAGCCGGTGGTCATCGCGCATTCGCCCGACACGAAGGTGGCATCGGCCGAGTTGTTGCGGCCCTTGTAGACGA